>NZ_CP063400.1:5195000-5433040 GCF_021729865.1 Hydrogenophaga sp. SL48
TTGTATTGAATTTTGAACAGATCTGTGTAGGATAGGGGGGAGGCTTTGAAGCAGGGTCGCTAGATCTTGTGGAGCCAACGTTGAAATACCACCCTGGTGTGTTTGAGGTTCTAACCTAGGTCCATTATCTGGATCGGGGACAGTGCATGGTAGGCAGTTTGACTGGGGCGGTCTCCTCCCAAAGTGTAACGGAGGAGTTCGAAGGTACGCTAGGTACGGTCGGACATCGTGCTAATAGTGCAATGGCATAAGCGTGCTTAACTGCGAGACTGACAAGTCGAGCAGATGCGAAAGCAGGACATAGTGATCCGGTGGTTCTGTATGGAAGGGCCATCGCTCAACGGATAAAAGGTACTCTGGGGATAACAGGCTGATACCGCCCAAGAGTTCATATCGACGGCGGTGTTTGGCACCTCGATGTCGGCTCATCTCATCCTGGGGCTGTAGCCGGTCCCAAGGGTATGGCTGTTCGCCATTTAAAGAGGTACGTGAGCTGGGTTTAAAACGTCGTGAGACAGTTTGGTCCCTATCTTCCGTGGGCGCTGCAGATTTGAGGAAGCCTGCTCCTAGTACGAGAGGACCGGAGTGGACGCACCTCTGGTGTACCGGTTGTCACGCCAGTGGCATTGCCGGGTAGCTAAGTGCGGAAGAGATAACCGCTGAAAGCATCTAAGCGGGAAACTCGTTCCAAGATGAGATCTGCCGGGGCCTTGAGCCCCCTAAAGAGTCGTTCAAGACCAGGACGTTGATAGGTCAGGTGTGGAAGCGCAGTAATGCGTTAAGCTAACTGATACTAATTGCTCGTGAGGCTTGACCCTATAACTTTGATGCAATCATCAAGGTCAAATGTCATCTGACTGTAAAGTCATGTTATGCCCATATGGCACACTCGATGTGACCATAGCGTTGGCAGCAATCAAGATTCAGCTGATTCGAAGCTCTATGAATTCGTCCGGTTGTGCATGCGCACAGCCAGACAACAAGTTATGCCTGACGACCATAGCGAGGTGGTACCACTCCTTCCCATCCCGAACAGGACAGTGAAACGCCTTTGCGCCGATGATAGTGCGGGTTCCCGTGTGAAAGTAGGTCATCGTCAGGCTCTTACAAGCCCCCCAAACCCCCTCGTACCTCGTGTATCTGGGGGTTTGGGCTTTCTATAAGTGTAAGCATCATGTTTTTGATGCTTGAAACTTGCAAACAGGTTGACGAGAGATCAAAAACCGATGTATACTGCAAGGCTGCGCTGATCACTGCAAGGCTTAAGGGCTTAGCAAACAAGGTGGTTGGGGTGGGTCGGGGATGAAAATCCAGAGTGGCTCAAAATAAGTTGGTGGAAACCCTGACATATTTTGACAGAGCTGCAAAAACTGATGTATGATACGAAGTTCAGCTGATCGCAGCTGAGCGGGCAGAAAGAAGCGGGGCTTCAAACTGCGGGATCATTAAAAATATACAGCCGATAAGCGTGGGCGTTTGAAGGCGATTGCGAAAGCGAACTCGAAAGAGTTCAAGTCGCAAGACTTTAAACGCTCATGAGAATAGAAGTGAAGTTCACTTCAATTCCGTTTTTATGAGTAAATTCAAGATCGAACTAAAGAGTTTGATCCTGGCTCAGATTGAACGCTGGCGGCATGCTTTACACATGCAAGTCGAACGGTAACAGGCCGCAAGGTGCTGACGAGTGGCGAACGGGTGAGTAATGCATCGGAACGTGCCCAGTCGTGGGGGATAACGCAGCGAAAGCTGTGCTAATACCGCATACGATCTATGGATGAAAGCGGGGGACCGTAAGGCCTCGCGCGATTGGAGCGGCCGATGTCGGGCCAGGTGGTGGTGCGGTAAAAGCCTCAAAGCCCGCTCAATCTGTGGCTGAAAGATACAGAGAGGACGACCAGCCACACTGGAACTGAGACACGGTCCAGACTCCTACGGGAGGCAGCAGTGGGGAATTTTGGACAATGGGCGCAAGCCTGATCCAGCAATGCCGCGTGCAGGAAGAAGGCCTTCGGGTTGTAAACTGCTTTTGTACGGAACGAAACGGTCTGGGTTAATACCCTGGGCTAATGACGGTACCGTAAGAATAAGCACCGGCTAACTACGTGCCAGCAGCCGCGGTAATACGTAGGGTGCAAGCGTTAATCGGAATTACTGGGCGTAAAGCGTGCGCAGGCGGTTTTGTAAGACAGTCGTGAAATCCCCGGGCTCAACCTGGGAATTGCGATTGTGACTGCAAAGCTGGAGTGCGGCAGAGGGGGATGGAATTCCGCGTGTAGCAGTGAAATGCGTAGATATGCGGAGGAACACCGATGGCGAAGGCAATCCCCTGGGCCTGCACTGACGCTCATGCACGAAAGCGTGGGGAGCAAACAGGATTAGATACCCTGGTAGTCCACGCCCTAAACGATGTCAACTGGTTGTTGGGTCTCTTCTGACTCAGTAACGAAGCTAACGCGTGAAGTTGACCGCCTGGGGAGTACGGCCGCAAGGTTGAAACTCAAAGGAATTGACGGGGACCCGCACAAGCGGTGGATGATGTGGTTTAATTCGATGCAACGCGAAAAACCTTACCCACCTTTGACATGTACGGAATTTGCCAGAGATGGCTTAGTGCTCGAAAGAGAGCCGTAACACAGGTGCTGCATGGCTGTCGTCAGCTCGTGTCGTGAGATGTTGGGTTAAGTCCCGCAACGAGCGCAACCCTTGTCATTAGTTGCTACATTCAGTTGGGCACTCTAATGAGACTGCCGGTGACAAACCGGAGGAAGGTGGGGATGACGTCAAGTCCTCATGGCCCTTATAGGTGGGGCTACACACGTCATACAATGGCCGGTACAAAGGGTCGCAAACCCGCGAGGGGGAGCCAATCCATCAAAGCCGGTCGTAGTCCGGATCGCAGTCTGCAACTCGACTGCGTGAAGTCGGAATCGCTAGTAATCGTGGATCAGCATGTCACGGTGAATACGTTCCCGGGTCTTGTACACACCGCCCGTCACACCATGGGAGCGGGTCTCGCCAGAAGTAGTTAGCCTAACCGCAAGGAGGGCGATTACCACGGCGGGGTTCGTGACTGGGGTGAAGTCGTAACAAGGTAGCCGTATCGGAAGGTGCGGCTGGATCACCTCCTTTCTGGAAAAAGAGCAATCAAGCTCAAACGCTCACACTTATCGGTTGTTGGAAGGAAGTCGCCAGCGACCTGGATTGATCCAGGTTTCTAGTGACCGGCTTGGGTCTGTAGCTCAGTTGGTTAGAGCACCGTCTTGATAAGGCGGGGGTCGTTGGTTCGAGACCAACCAGACCCACCAAGTGCTCGCATTCCACCGCAACACTTTGGGGGATTAGCTCAGCTGGGAGAGCACCTGCTTTGCAAGCAGGGGGTCGTCGGTTCGATCCCGTCATCCTCCACCAATTACTTGTCTGTTTCAACATCAAAGCATCCTGTTCGCAGGGTGTTTTGATGTTGATCGGTATCTATCGATCAACAGGTTGTCGCAAGATGATCACGGCTGTTCTTTAAAAATTCATAGAGTCGAATCAGCGTTGCTGATGGAAAGCACACATTCGTAAAGGTTTGGTGTGCACCGTGCCATCAGCAACAAGAATTTTTGATTGCGTCAACGAATATTCAATTTTATCGAAAGATATCAATTGAACGGCATAACGCGTCAGGTGAAAGACCTGACAGACATTTGCTTGATGTAATTTTGCGTTGCAAGACGTCAAAGTTATAGGGTCAAGTGAATAAGAGCATGTGGTGGATGCCTTGGCGATGATAGGCGACGAAGGACGTGATAGCCTGCGATAAGCTTCGGGGAGCTGGCAAATAAGCTTTGATCCGGAGATTTCCGAATGGGGAAACCCACCTAGCAGTAGGTATCGCATAGTGAATACATAGCTATGCGAGGCGAACCGGGTGAACTGAAACATCTCAGTAGCTCGAGGAACAGACATCAACCGAGATTCCGAAAGTAGTGGCGAGCGAAATCGGAGAAGCCTGTTAGTGATAGCACAAGACTTAACGGAACGCTTTGGAAAAGGCGGCCATAGTGGGTGATAGCCCCGTACGTGAAAAGACCTGTGTGGTACTAAGCTAACGAAAAGTAGGGCGGGACACGAGAAATCCTGTCTGAATATGGGGGGACCATCCTCCAAGGCTAAATACTCATCATCGACCGATAGTGAACTAGTACCGTGAGGGAAAGGCGAAAAGAACCCCGGGAGGGGAGTGAAATAGATCCTGAAACCGCATGCTTACAAAAAGTAGGAGCCCGCAAGGGTGACTGCGTACCTTTTGTATAATGGGTCAGCGACTTACATTCAGTGGCAAGCTTAACCGAGTAGGGAAGGCGTAGGGAAACCGAGTCCGAATAGGGCGATTCAGTCGCTGGGTGTAGACCCGAAACCAAGTGATCTATCCATGGCCAGGATGAAGGTGCCGTAACAGGTACTGGAGGTCCGAACCGACTAGTGTTGCAAAACTAGCGGATGAGCTGTGGATAGGGGTGAAAGGCTAAACAAACTTGGAAATAGCTGGTTCTCTCCGAAAACTATTTAGGTAGTGCCTCAAGTATTACCATCGGGGGTAGAGCACTGTTTTGGCTAGGGGGTCATGGCGACTTACCAAACCAAGGCAAACTCCGAATACCGATGAGTACAGCTTGGGAGACAGAGCACCGGGTGCTAACGTCCGGACTCAAGAGGGAAACAACCCAGACCGCCAGCTAAGGTCCCTAAAACGGGCTAAGTGGGAAACGAAGTGGGAAGGCTAAAACAGTCAGGATGTTGGCTTAGAAGCAGCCATCATTTAAAGAAAGCGTAATAGCTCACTGATCGAGTCGTCCTGCGCGGAAGATGTAACGGGGCTAAGCCAGTTACCGAAGCTGCGGATTTGCAATTTATTGCAAGTGGTAGGAGAGCGTTCTGTAAGCCTGTGAAGGTGTCTTGTAAAGGATGCTGGAGGTATCAGAAGTGCGAATGCTGACATGAGTAGCGTTAAAGGGGGTGAAAAGCCCCCTCGCCGTAAGCGCAAGGTTTCCTACGCAACGTTCATCGGCGTAGGGTGAGTCGGCCCCTAAGGTGAGGCAGAGATGCGTAACTGATGGGAAACAGGTCAATATTCCTGTACCGATTACAAGTGCGATGTGGGGACGGATCTTAATAGGTTATCCGGCGGTTGGATGTGCCGGTTTAGACAGATGTAGGCGACACGTAGGCAAATCCGCGTGTCATATACCGAGGCTGTTGATCGAGCGAGCTTGCTCGCGAAGTAACTGAACGAGGTCCCAGGAAAAGCCACTAAGCTTCAGCTTGTAATTGACCGTACCGCAAACCGACACTGGTGCGCGAGATGAGTATTCTAAGGCGCTTGAGAGAACTCAGGAGAAGGAACTCGGCAAATTGACACCGTAACTTCGGAAGAAGGTGTGCCCCGGTAGTGTGATGAGAACATCTGAGCACGAAAGGGTTGCAAAAAATAGGTGGCTGCGACTGTTTATTAAAAACACAGCACTCTGCAAACACGAAAGTGGACGTATAGGGTGTGACGCCTGCCCGGTGCTGGAAGATTAATTGATGGGGTGCAAGCTCTTGATCGAAGTCCCAGTAAACGGCGGCCGTAACTATAACGGTCCTAAGGTAGCGAAATTCCTTGTCGGGTAAGTTCCGACCTGCACGAATGGCGTAACGATGGCCACACTGTCTCCTCCTGAGACTCAGCGAAGTTGAAATGTTTGTGATGATGCAATCTCCCCGCGGAAAGACGGAAAGACCCCATGAACCTTTACTGTAGCTTTGTATTGAATTTTGAACAGATCTGTGTAGGATAGGTGGGAGGCTTTGAAGCAGGGTCGCTAGATCTTGTGGAGCCAACGTTGAAATACCACCCTGGTGTGTTTGAGGTTCTAACCTAGGTCCATTATCTGGATCGGGGACAGTGCATGGTAGGCAGTTTGACTGGGGCGGTCTCCTCCCAAAGTGTAACGGAGGAGTTCGAAGGTACGCTAGGTACGGTCGGACATCGTGCTAATAGTGCAATGGCATAAGCGTGCTTAACTGCGAGACTGACAAGTCGAGCAGATGCGAAAGCAGGACATAGTGATCCGGTGGTTCTGTATGGAAGGGCCATCGCTCAACGGATAAAAGGTACTCTGGGGATAACAGGCTGATACCGCCCAAGAGTTCATATCGACGGCGGTGTTTGGCACCTCGATGTCGGCTCATCTCATCCTGGGGCTGTAGCCGGTCCCAAGGGTATGGCTGTTCGCCATTTAAAGAGGTACGTGAGCTGGGTTTAAAACGTCGTGAGACAGTTTGGTCCCTATCTTCCGTGGGCGCTGCAGATTTGAGGAAGCCTGCTCCTAGTACGAGAGGACCGGAGTGGACGCACCTCTGGTGTACCGGTTGTCACGCCAGTGGCATTGCCGGGTAGCTAAGTGCGGAAGAGATAACCGCTGAAAGCATCTAAGCGGGAAACTCGTTCCAAGATGAGATCTGCCGGGGCCTTGAGCCCCCTAAAGAGTCGTTCAAGACCAGGACGTTGATAGGTCAGGTGTGGAAGCGCAGTAATGCGTTAAGCTAACTGATACTAATTGCTCGTGAGGCTTGACCCTATAACTTTGATGCAATCATCAAGGTCAAATGTCATCTGACTGTAAAGTCATGTTATGCCCATATGGCACACTCGATGTGACCATAGCGTTGGCAGCAATCAAGATTCAGCTGATTCGAAGCTCTATGAATTCGTCCGGTTGTGCATGCGCACAGCCAGACAACAAGTTATGCCTGACGACCATAGCGAGGTGGTACCACTCCTTCCCATCCCGAACAGGACAGTGAAACGCCTTTGCGCCGATGATAGTGCGGGTTCCCGTGTGAAAGTAGGTCATCGTCAGGCTCTTACAAGCCCCCCAAACCCCCTCGTACCTCGTGTATCTGGGGGTTTGGGCTTTCTATAAGTGTAAGCATCATGTTTTTGATGCTTGAAACTTGCAAACAGGTTGACGAGAGATCAAAAACCGATGTATACTGCAAGGCTGCGCTGATCACTGCAAGGCTTAAGGGCTTAGCAAACAAGGTGGTTGGGGTGGGTCGGGGATGAAAATCCAGAGTGGCTCAAAATAAGTTGGTGGAAACCCTGACATATTTTGACAGAGCTGCAAAAACTGATGTATGATACGAAGTTCAGCTGATCGCAGCTGAGCGGGCAGAAAGAAGCGGGGCTTCAAACTGCGGGATCATTAAAAATATACAGCCGATAAGCGTGGGCGTTTGAAGGCGATTGCGAAAGCGAACTCGAAAGAGTTCAAGTCGCAAGACTTTAAACGCTCATGAGAATAGAAGTGAAGTTCACTTCAATTCCGTTTTTATGAGTAAATTCAAGATCGAACTAAAGAGTTTGATCCTGGCTCAGATTGAACGCTGGCGGCATGCTTTACACATGCAAGTCGAACGGTAACAGGCCGCAAGGTGCTGACGAGTGGCGAACGGGTGAGTAATGCATCGGAACGTGCCCAGTCGTGGGGGATAACGCAGCGAAAGCTGTGCTAATACCGCATACGATCTATGGATGAAAGCGGGGGACCGTAAGGCCTCGCGCGATTGGAGCGGCCGATGTCAGATTAGGTAGTTGGTGGGGTAAAGGCCCACCAAGCCAACGATCTGTAGCTGGTCTGAGAGGACGACCAGCCACACTGGAACTGAGACACGGTCCAGACTCCTACGGGAGGCAGCAGTGGGGAATTTTGGACAATGGGCGCAAGCCTGATCCAGCAATGCCGCGTGCAGGAAGAAGGCCTTCGGGTTGTAAACTGCTTTTGTACGGAACGAAACGGTCTGGGTTAATACCCTGGGCTAATGACGGTACCGTAAGAATAAGCACCGGCTAACTACGTGCCAGCAGCCGCGGTAATACGTAGGGTGCAAGCGTTAATCGGAATTACTGGGCGTAAAGCGTGCGCAGGCGGTTTTGTAAGACAGTCGTGAAATCCCCGGGCTCAACCTGGGAATTGCGATTGTGACTGCAAAGCTGGAGTGCGGCAGAGGGGGATGGAATTCCGCGTGTAGCAGTGAAATGCGTAGATATGCGGAGGAACACCGATGGCGAAGGCAATCCCCTGGGCCTGCACTGACGCTCATGCACGAAAGCGTGGGGAGCAAACAGGATTAGATACCCTGGTAGTCCACGCCCTAAACGATGTCAACTGGTTGTTGGGTCTCTTCTGACTCAGTAACGAAGCTAACGCGTGAAGTTGACCGCCTGGGGAGTACGGCCGCAAGGTTGAAACTCAAAGGAATTGACGGGGACCCGCACAAGCGGTGGATGATGTGGTTTAATTCGATGCAACGCGAAAAACCTTACCCACCTTTGACATGTACGGAATTTGCCAGAGATGGCTTAGTGCTCGAAAGAGAGCCGTAACACAGGTGCTGCATGGCTGTCGTCAGCTCGTGTCGTGAGATGTTGGGTTAAGTCCCGCAACGAGCGCAACCCTTGTCATTAGTTGCTACATTCAGTTGGGCACTCTAATGAGACTGCCGGTGACAAACCGGAGGAAGGTGGGGATGACGTCAAGTCCTCATGGCCCTTATAGGTGGGGCTACACACGTCATACAATGGCCGGTACAAAGGGTCGCAAACCCGCGAGGGGGAGCCAATCCATCAAAGCCGGTCGTAGTCCGGATCGCAGTCTGCAACTCGACTGCGTGAAGTCGGAATCGCTAGTAATCGTGGATCAGCATGTCACGGTGAATACGTTCCCGGGTCTTGTACACACCGCCCGTCACACCATGGGAGCGGGTCTCGCCAGAAGTAGTTAGCCTAACCGCAAGGAGGGCGATTACCACGGCGGGGTTCGTGACTGGGGTGAAGTCGTAACAAGGTAGCCGTATCGGAAGGTGCGGCTGGATCACCTCCTTTCTGGAAAAAGAGCAATCAAGCTCAAACGCTCACACTTATCGGTTGTTGGAAGGAAGTCGCCAGCGACCTGGATTGATCCAGGTTTCTAGTGACCGGCTTGGGTCTGTAGCTCAGTTGGTTAGAGCACCGTCTTGATAAGGCGGGGGTCGTTGGTTCGAGACCAACCAGACCCACCAAGTGCTCGCATTCCACCGCAACACTTTGGGGGATTAGCTCAGCTGGGAGAGCACCTGCTTTGCAAGCAGGGGGTCGTCGGTTCGATCCCGTCATCCTCCACCAATTACTTGTCTGTTTCAACATCAAAGCATCCTGTTCGCAGGGTGTTTTGATGTTGATCGGTATCTATCGATCAACAGGTTGTCGCAAGATGATCACGGCTGTTCTTTAAAAATTCATAGAGTCGAATCAGCGTTGCTGATGGAAAGCACACATTCGTAAAGGTTTGGTGTGCACCGTGCCATCAGCAACAAGAATTTTTGATTGCGTCAACGAATATTCAATTTTATCGAAAGATATCAATTGAACGGCATAACGCGTCAGGTGAAAGACCTGACAGACATTTGCTTGATGTAATTTTGCGTTGCAAGACGTCAAAGTTATAGGGTCAAGTGAATAAGAGCATGTGGTGGATGCCTTGGCGATGATAGGCGACGAAGGACGTGATAGCCTGCGATAAGCTTCGGGGAGCTGGCAAATAAGCTTTGATCCGGAGATTTCCGAATGGGGAAACCCACCTAGCAGTAGGTATCGCATAGTGAATACATAGCTATGCGAGGCGAACCGGGTGAACTGAAACATCTCAGTAGCTCGAGGAACAGACATCAACCGAGATTCCGAAAGTAGTGGCGAGCGAAATCGGAGAAGCCTGTTAGTGATAGCACAAGACTTAACGGAACGCTTTGGAAAAGGCGGCCATAGTGGGTGATAGCCCCGTACGTGAAAAGACCTGTGTGGTACTAAGCTAACGAAAAGTAGGGCGGGACACGAGAAATCCTGTCTGAATATGGGGGGACCATCCTCCAAGGCTAAATACTCATCATCGACCGATAGTGAACTAGTACCGTGAGGGAAAGGCGAAAAGAACCCCGGGAGGGGAGGGAAATAGATCCTGAAACCGCATGCTTACAAAAAGTAGGAGCCCGCAAGGGTGACTGCGTACCTTTTGTATAATGGGTCAGCGACTTACATTCAGTGGCAAGCTTAACCGAGTAGGGAAGGCGTAGGGAAACCGAGTCCGAATAGGGCGATTCAGTCGCTGGGTGTAGACCCGAAACCAAGTGATCTATCCATGGCCAGGATGAAGGTGCCGTAACAGGTACTGGAGGTCCGAACCGACTAGTGTTGCAAAACTAGCGGATGAGCTGTGGATAGGGGTGAAAGGCTAAACAAACTTGGAAATAGCTGGTTCTCTCCGAAAACTATTTAGGTAGTGCCTCAAGTATTACCATCGGGGGTAGAGCACTGTTTTGGCTAGGGGGTCATGGCGACTTACCAAACCAAGGCAAACTCCGAATACCGATGAGTACAGCTTGGGAGACAGAGCACCGGGTGCTAACGTCCGGACTCAAGAGGGAAACAACCCAGACCGCCAGCTAAGGTCCCTAAAACGGGCTAAGTGGGAAACGAAGTGGGAAGGCTAAAACAGTCAGGATGTTGGCTTAGAAGCAGCCATCATTTAAAGAAAGCGTAATAGCTCACTGATCGAGTCGTCCTGCGCGGAAGATGTAACGGGGCTAAGCCAGTTACCGAAGCTGCGGATTTGCAATTTATTGCAAGTGGTAGGAGAGCGTTCTGTAAGCCTGTGAAGGTGTCTTGTAAAGGATGCTGGAGGTATCAGAAGTGCGAATGCTGACATGAGTAGCGTTAAAGGGGGTGAAAAGCCCCCTCGCCGTAAGCGCAAGGTTTCCTACGCAACGTTCATCGGCGTAGGGTGAGTCGGCCCCTAAGGTGAGGCAGAGATGCGTAACTGATGGGAAACAGGTCAATATTCCTGTACCGATTACAAGTGCGATGTGGGGACGGATCTTAATAGGTTATCCGGCGGTTGGATGTGCCGGTTTAGACAGATGTAGGCGACACGTAGGCAAATCCGCGTGTCATATACCGAGGCTGTTGATCGAGCGAGCTTGCTCGCGAAGTAACTGAACGAGGTCCCAGGAAAAGCCACTAAGCTTCAGCTTGTAATTGACCGTACCGCAAACCGACACTGGTGCGCGAGATGAGTATTCTAAGGCGCTTGAGAGAACTCAGGAGAAGGAACTCGGCAAATTGACACCGTAACTTCGGAAGAAGGTGTGCCCCGGTAGTGTGATGAGAACATCTGAGCACGAAAGGGTTGCAAAAAATAGGTGGCTGCGACTGTTTATTAAAAACACAGCACTCTGCAAACACGAAAGTGGACGTATAGGGTGTGACGCCTGCCCGGTGCTGGAAGATTAATTGATGGGGTGCAAGCTCTTGATCGAAGTCCCAGTAAACGGCGGCCGTAACTATAACGGTCCTAAGGTAGCGAAATTCCTTGTCGGGTAAGTTCCGACCTGCACGAATGGCGTAACGATGGCCACACTGTCTCCTCCTGAGACTCAGCGAAGTTGAAATGTTTGTGATGATGCAATCTCCCCGCGGAAAGACGGAAAGACCCCATGAACCTTTACTGTAGCTTTGTATTGAATTTTGAACAGATCTGTGTAGGATAGGTGGGAGGCTTTGAAGCAGGGTCGCTAGATCTTGTGGAGCCAACGTTGAAATACCACCCTGGTGTGTTTGAGGTTCTAACCTAGGTCCATTATCTGGATCGGGGACAGTGCATGGTAGGCAGTTTGACTGGGGCGGTCTCCTCCCAAAGTGTAACGGAGGAGTTCGAAGGTACGCTAGGTACGGTCGGACATCGTGCTAATAGTGCAATGGCATAAGCGTGCTTAACTGCGAGACTGACAAGTCGAGCAGATGCGAAAGCAGGACATAGTGATCCGGTGGTTCTGTATGGAAGGGCCATCGCTCAACGGATAAAAGGTACTCTGGGGATAACAGGCTGATACCGCCCAAGAGTTCATATCGACGGCGGTGTTTGGCACCTCGATGTCGGCTCATCTCATCCTGGGGCTGTAGCCGGTCCCAAGGGTATGGCTGTTCGCCATTTAAAGAGGTACGTGAGCTGGGTTTAAAACGTCGTGAGACAGTTTGGTCCCTATCTTCCGTGGGCGCTGCAGATTTGAGGAAGCCTGCTCCTAGTACGAGAGGACCGGAGTGGACGCACCTCTGGTGTACCGGTTGTCACGCCAGTGGCATTGCCGGGTAGCTAAGTGCGGAAGAGATAACCGCTGAAAGCATCTAAGCGGGAAACTCGTTCCAAGATGAGATCTGCCGGGGCCTTGAGCCCCCTAAAGAGTCGTTCAAGACCAGGACGTTGATAGGTCAGGTGTGGAAGCGCAGTAATGCGTTAAGCTAACTGATACTAATTGCTCGTGAGGCTTGACCCTATAACTTTGATGCAATCATCAAGGTCAAATGTCATCTGACTGTAAAGTCATGTTATGCCCATATGGCACACTCGATGTGACCATAGCGTTGGCAGCAATCAAGATTCAGCTGATTCGAAGCTCTATGAATTCGTCCGGTTGTGCATGCGCACAGCCAGACAACAAGTTATGCCTGACGACCATAGCGAGGTGGTACCACTCCTTCCCATCCCGAACAGGACAGTGAAACGCCTTTGCGCCGATGATAGTGCGGGTTCCCGTGTGAAAGTAGGTCATCGTCAGGCTCTTACAAGCCCCCCAAACCCCCTCGTACCTCGTGTATCTGGGGGTTTGGGCTTTCTGGGTGCCGTCGAATTGCGTTTATGCGTTCAGCACAAAGTGACTGTCCATTCGCAATGCACGGCTCTGTTCGAGCTCCGCCAAAAGCTGACGAAGCCATTGCTTCTGCAATGCTGGCTCCGTTGAAGGCATTGCATTCTTCAGGTAAGGCGTATTCAGCGCCCAAGCGAAAAGCGCTTCGTGCTCAATTCGTTGCCATTCGAGCAATCGGAACTTGATCAACACTTTTTGTGCATGGCGCAGGTGGCGTTCAGGATCTGATTTGAACTGATGCAATCTGCTGCGCGCGCGCTCCAGCGCCTCTGGAATGTCTTGAAAGACTGAACCATGGCCGGGAACCACTGTGATGGGGGCCAATGCTTCTATCAAATCCAGGGTTTCACCGACTTCGTCGAAGGCCGATTGGCCTTCCAGTTCTGGAAACACGACACCAAATCCGTTCTGCCAGAGGGCATCTGCTGAAAGGAGCAAGCGGTCTTCCGGCTGGAACAACACGATCGAATGAGGGTCGTGCCCCTTTGCGCCGTGAACTTGCCAGAACCCGTTGCCCAGTCGCAGCGAGGCCCCCGGGAGCAGAAGTCCATCGTGAGAGAACCGGGGGCAATGCTGACCGGTGGGGGCGTAAGTCAGCAACTTTTCGTCCCAATCCGTGACGGCAGAAGCCAGTCCGGGAGGAATGAGTGTCTGAAGGTTCGGAAACATGGCCTTCAGCGCAGCGTTGCCCCCACAGTGATCGCTGTGCAGATGGGTATTGAGCAGCAGGTCCAGGCGCCGTGAGCCCAATGCCTGTGAAACCAGGGCGGTGGTTTGGGCAGCGTGGCTGCCGTAACCTGAATCCACCAGTGCTGTCGGGCCTTCGCCCTGGATCAGAACGTTGTTTGCCGAGAGCCAACCCCGCTCGAACACGGTGACACCCGCGCGGGCCAGGACATCTTTGGCGACGGAAAGGGTCATCGGGTGACCTCAAACCGGTCCGCGGAGCGCGCGACGCAGGATTTTCCCGACGTTCGATTTGGGGAGGTCGTCGCGAAACTCGATGTATTTGGGGCGTTTGTAGCCTGTGAGGTTGTCGTGGCAAAAGCGAGCTACGTCCTCTTCGCTCAGTGTCGGGTCGTTTCGCACCACAAACACCTTCACCGCCTCGCCTTGTCTGGCATCCTCGATACCGATCACAGCACATTCCAGCACACCTGGGCACAGCGAAATCACATTTTCGAGTTCGCTGGGGAAGACGTTGAACCCCGACACCAAGATCATGTCCTTCTTGCGGTCCACGATGCGCGTGAACCCCCGGTCGTCCATGATGCCGACGTCCCCAGTGCGCATGAAACCGTCCGCCGTGAAAGCCCTGGCGGATTCTTCCGCCTGCTGGTGGTACCCGATCATCACATTGGGCCCGCGAATGCAGATCTCCCCCGATGTGCCGATCGGCAGGCTGTGGCCCTCGTCGTCCTTGATGGCCACATCGATGCCGGGCAGCGGAAGACCGATGGTGCCGCTGAAGTGACGGTGGGTGACCGGGTTGTTGGTGCCAATGGCACAGGTCTCGCTCATGCCCCAGCCTTCGGTCATGGGACATCCCGTGACAGCGAGCCACTGCCGGGCCGTGCCTTCGGCAGCGGCCATGCCCCCCGCTTGTGACAAGGCCAGGCTGGAGAAGTCGAGCTGGCGGAACTGCGGATCTTGCAGCAGCGCGTTGAAGAGGGTGTTGACCGCCGGCAGCAAATGAAAGGGGCGGCGTTTGAGCGTGGCCACCAGCGCGGGAATGTCACGCGGGTTCGGGATCAGCGTCATGTGCGCACCCCACCGCACAGCGAGCAGGCTCAGCGTGAGCGCGAAGATGTGATATAGGGGCAAGGCGGTGATGCCATTGATGTCCCGAACATCGCCGATCTTGGCCAGCGCGGGCTTGAACCACGCTTCGGCCTGCAGGATCGCGGCGATCACGTTGCGGTGGGTCAGCACCGCACCCTTGGACAAACCGGTCGTGCCACCGGTGTATTGCAGGAAGGCCACGCTGTCGTGCTGTGCCGCGCTGGGCTTGAGCGGCAGGTCGGCACCCGCCTTCAAAGCCTCGCGAAAGCTGACAATGGTTCGAGGGCCCAGCGAGCCTGTGGTTGCCAGCTTGTACGCAGGCACCATCTTGGCGAGGTGCCGCACGGCGAAGCTGATCCACTGGCCGTACCAGAACCCCAGCATGTCCCCCAGGCTGGCCACCACGACGTGCTTCACGCCTGTGTGATCGATTACTTCTTCCAGTGTGGACGCGAAGTTCTCAAGGATGACGATGGCCTCGGCGCCCGAGTCCTTGAGCTGGTGCTCCAGCTCGCGCGCGGTGTAGAGCGGGTTGACGTTGACCACGGTATAGCCCGCGCGCAGGATGGCCGTCATGGCCACCATGAACTGCGGCACATTGGGCAGCATCACCGCGACCCGCGCACCCGGCGCCATGCCGCGCGCTTGCAGCCAGGCTCCCAGTGCAGCGCTGTGGGCGTCCAGCTCTCCGTAGGTCATCCAGCGCTCCATGCACACGGTCACCGGGCGTTGGGCGTTCTTGCGCATTGACTCTTCGAGCAGTGCCACCAGAGACCGGTACTGCGTGGGGTCTACGTCGTGGGGCACCCCGTCGGGGTAATGTGCCAGCCAGGGACGCTGGGAGAAGGTGTTCGGGTTTGCTCGGTCCATCAGGGCATTTTGACGGCGGGTGCCCGCTCGCCACTCAGGGGCTGCCCTAGGGGCCTGTCGCTCAAAGCTCAGATGCGAGCAAGCTCACGCTCCAGCGCCTGCACACAGACGGGCCGTGCGGCGTCGAACAATGTATCAAGCCAACGCCGCTCCCGATCGGCAATGGTGGTGAGAAAGGCTTGCGTGTCGCCCAAGGTCCCGAAGGCCGCGAAGCCACTTTCCAGGAACTGCTGCAGGGCCGACAGCCCGGCGGCCTGCGCCGGTCGCCGCATCATGCGCAAGGCCAGCAGCAGCGACTTGCTGCGGGTGTGCTTTTGAAGCTCCTGGCCCATGTGCTGCACCACCGCCAGTTGCCGTTCCCTTTCCGTCCTTTGACCCGTCAGGCGCCAGCTGCGCACATAGCGCTCGGGCGCAGCGATGCCATCGCCGAGCGCCAGCCAATGTCCGGCCATCTGGTGGTCCAGGGCTTCGGTGAGGGCGTGCATCTCGGCCAGGTCGACCGCCAGGGTGGACAAGGCCGGTGGGAAGATCCGCTCCAGCGCACCGGCGATGCGGGCAAACTGCGCATCACGCTCTTCGAAATCGTGCTCTCCGTACAGCTCTTCCAGGAAAAACCGGGTCGCGGGCGCCCGCTGCGGATCGTCCATGAAATCGACATAGGTGGCGCGAAACCGCCTCGCCTGCAGCTGTTTGACGGCTCGCACCGCCGCAACCAGCCCGTTGCATTGGGCATCCCCTCTGAGTTGGGTGACGCGCGCGAGGTGCGCCCGGATGTGCTGCGCTGCGTGGTTGGGCTCGCTCATGGTGCTGGCAGTCTAGTGGCGGCCGGCACCATGGCCCTAGAGGGCTTGCTCTAGGTCGCCACGCTGAGGTGGCGCCCGTCGCCGTGCGATAGTCCCCGAATGACACTTCCCTTGCCTGCCATCCCCGCGCCCACGCACCGCGCGTCCCGCCTCGCGCGCCTGCAGCAATGCACCGTGGTGCTGACGGCGATCTTGGTGGCCGTGTGGCTGGCCTGGTTCTGGAACGGGCCGGGTGCCGTGGCGGCGGCGGGGGTGTTGCTGCTGGTGTTCGGGTACGCGCTGGTGCTGGCGCTGGAGTTCGTGGCGGTGCACCGGGTCAACCGTGGCGATGCCGTGGCAGCAGCGGGCCGACTGACACTCGCGCAGGCCTGGTGGCAGGAGGTGCGAGTGGCGCTCCAGGTGTTCTCCTGGCGGCAACCGTTTCTCTGGCGCCGGTGCCCCGACGAAGCCGTTCCACCCGCCCCCGGACTGACCGCGGTGGTGCTCGTGCACGGGTTCGTCTGCAACCGAGGGCTCTGGTTGCCCTGGATGCGCGAACTGCTGCGCCGGGGCATGCCCTACACCTCGGTGAACCTGGAGCCTGTGTTTGGATCGATCGACGACTACATCCCGTTGGTCGACGACGCCGTGCGGCGTGCCCAGGCGCTGACGGGCCGACCACCCGTGCTGGTATGCCACAGCATGGGTGGCCTGGCCGCTCGGGCCTGGTGCGCGGCCACGCCCGACGCCCATGCGCGGGTGCGTCGGGTGATCACCATCGGCTCGCCGCACCACGGCACTTGGCTGGGGCGCTTCAGCCGCATGCCCAACGGCCGGCAAATGTGCCAGCAAGGTGCCTGGCTGGTCGACCTGCAGTCGCGTGAAGCCGCGTTGGCGCCGGCGAACACCTATGCCCGTTTCACCTGCTGGTACTCCAACGCCGACAACATCGTGTTCCCGGCGTCCACCGCCATGCTCCCGGGGGCGGACAACCGCCACGTGCCCGGCGTGGCCCATGTCGCGCTGGCGTTTCATCCCCGTGTGATGGCCGAAACGCTCGCCTGGGTGGCGTCGGTGCGCGACGCGGACACGTCCTATCAGGAAGCGAACGGGCGGCCGCTCAGGCCTTGAGCACGCCGCGCTTCACCTGGTCCAGTTCCATGGTTTCGAACAGCGCCTTGAAGTTGCCCTCGCCGAAGCCCTGGTTGCCCTTGCGCTGGATGAACTCGAAGAAGATCGGGCCGAGCTGGTTCTCGCTGAAGATCTGCAGCAGCAGCTCGCCCGGCAGGCCGTCCACCAGGATGTTGCGCTGTTTGAGCGCCTCGACGTCCTCACCGTGGTTCGGGATGCGCTTGTCCAGCAGCTCGTAGTAGGTCTCGCTGGTGTTCAGCAGCTTCACGCCCTGCAGCTCCAGCGCGTCCACCGTGTCCGGCAGGTTCGTCGAGGCCAGCGCGATGTGCTGGATGCCCTCGCCCTGGTAGCGGTCCAGGTACTCCTGGATCTGACCGGCCTTCTCGTTGCCTTCCTCGTTGATCGGGATGCGGATCTTGCCGCAAGGGCTGGTCATCGCCTTGCTCTTGATGCCCGTCTGCTGGCCTTCCAGGTCGAAGTAGCGGACCTCACGGAAATTGAAGATGCGCTCGTAGAAACCGGCCCACTCGGCCATGCGGCCCCGGTGCACGTTGTGCGTGAGGTGGTCGATGAGGGTGAGGCCATGGCCCACCGGCGACAGCTCCGCGCCGGGCAGTGGGTAGAAATCGACGTCGTAGAAACCGATGTTGCCGATGTCGCCGTCTTTCGCGCCGTTCTTGCCGCGCCAGCGGTCGATGAAATAGATGATGGAGTCGCCGATGCCCTTGATGGCCGGGATGTTCAGCTCGCCCGGCCCGGCGTTGTGGGCATAGCCCCAGGCGCCGAGGGCGATGGCGCGCTCGTAGGCCGCCTTGGCGTCCTGCACGCGGAAGGCAATGGCGCAGACGCTGGGACCGTGCTGGCGGGCGAACCGCTGGGCAAAGCTGTCGGGCTCGGCGTTGATGATGAAGTTGATCTCGCCCTGGCGGTACAACGTCACGGCCTTGTGGCGGTGCCGGGCCACGGGCTTGAAGCCCATGCGTTCGAACAGCGCGCCCATGGCGGCCGGGTCGGGCGCGGCGTATTCGATGAACTCGAACCCGTCGGTGCCCATGGGGTTCTCCCAAGTGGTGGCGGGAGCGGCGGCGGTGGGCAATGGGGCATTCATGTGAGGGTGTCTCCGTGTGTGTTTGATTCGGTCCGCCACTGTATCGGCGCAAGCCCTCACGATTTCGGCGTTTTGGGGCGCTAGACTTGGATTGTTTGCAGCTTTCCTGCAAAATTCCGAGCATGCAGACACTTGACAAGCTCGATCGGCAAATCCTGCGCAGCCTCCAGGCCGATGGCCGCGCCACCTACGACCAGATCGCCGAAGGCGTGGGTCTGTCGCCCAGCGCCGTGCTGCGCCGGATCAAGCGGCTGGAGGACAGCGGCGTGATCGACCGCTACGTGGCGCTGGTCAGGCCCGAGGCCGTGGGACTGGGGCTCACGGCCTATGTGAACGTGCGGCTGGAGAAACACGCCGACAGCAACAAGCGCAACCCCATGGACCTGTTCCGCGCCAGCGTGCTGAGCTGGCCGGAGGTGGTGGAGTGCGCGGCGCTCACGGGCGAGATGGACTTCCAGCTGCGCCTGATGGTCGCTGACATGGCGGCGTACTCGCGTTTCATGATGGACACCCTGCTCAAGCACCCCAGCGTGCAGGACTGCAAGACCAGCTTCGTCATGGACCGGGTGAAAAGCACCACCGCCTTGCCGGTGTGAGGCCCGTTCATCGGTGGAATTGTTGCGATGCAGCAAAATGGGCGACACATGGCGGGCATATGTCACCCGCTCATCGGGTTTGTACGGGCTTTAGGGGGCTGCGTCCTTGTCGATGCAGGGAAAACCCTTATATTTCCTTCCATGTCTTACACCGCCACCCCGTCCCGTGCCCCGTCTGTGAGCGGCGGCGATGCGCTGCCGGTGTCGGCGGGGACCCTGCATATGCCTGACCCCCGTTCGACGGGGAGCTCAGTGGTGCCCATCCGCTCGATGGGGCGCGGGCATCTGCTTCGCATCAGCGCCCACCTGCTGGCGCTCGAGCCGCACGACCGCTACCTGCGTTTTGGGTACTCGGCCAGTGACGAGCATGTCCAGCGCTACGTGGACCAGCTCAACTTCGAGCGGGACGAGCTGTTCGGCATCTTCAACAGGAAGCTGGAGCTGATCGCCATGGCCCACCTCGCCTTCTCGGGCGATCCCCAGTGCTCCAGCTGCGCCGAGTTCGGCGTGTCGGTGTCGAAGCAGGCGCGGGGTCGGGGATATGGCAGCCGGCTTTTCGAGCGTGCGGTCATGCACTCGCGCAACGAGGGCGTGAACCAGCTGTTCATCCATGCGCTGTCTGAAAACACCGCGATGCTCAAGATCGCACGCAAGGCCGGCGCCGTGATTGAGCGCGACGGTCCCGAGAGTGAGGCGCACCTGCGCCTGCCACCCGCCGATTTCGACTCGCGCGTCACTGAAATGTTCAACGAGCAGGTGGCCATCACCGACTACCACCTCAAGGCGCAGGCCAAGCACTTCTGGGACGCGCTCGGCCTCCTGCAGGAAATCCGCCAGGGCGTGCGCGAGTCGAGGGAGAAAGCGAGATAACCCCCTGCGCCGCTCACGCGGCTTCCGCTTGAAAGGGGGGCCACGCCAGTGGCCCGGCCAAGCCGGTTCCACGGCGTGTGCGGGTGGCGCGACCTGTGATCCTGCACATGGTGGCCCATGGCCTGCGCTTGCGGTATCCTTTGCCGCTGTTTCAACCATCCCCTCTTCCCAGTGGCCGACTCCCCTCCCAGTACGGGGCCGCAGCGCAGCCTGCGGCATGAAGACAAACGTGGTTTCCTGCAAAAGCTCGCGGAGTTCATTCATCCCGGGCCGGATTCCAAGGACGAGTTGATCGAAACCCTCGCCGAAGCCGAGGACAACGACATCATCAACGCCGAATCGCGCGTCATGCTCGAAGGCGTGATCCGCATCGCCGACATGACGGCCGGGGATGTGATGGTGGCGGCACCGCGCATGGACGTGCTCGACATCCATGCCCCGTTCGACGAGTTGCTGCACCAGGTGATCGGCACCGCGCACTCGCGCTTCCCGGTCTACGAAGGCGAGCGAGAAAACATCATCGGCATCCTGCTGGCCAAAGACCTGCTCAAGCTGCAGCGAGCGCCCGAACTCAACATCCGCGCCCTGCTGCGCCCGGCCACCTTCGTGCCCGAGAGCAAGGGCCTCAACGACCTGCTGCGGGAGTTCCGCGGCAACCGCAACCACCTCGCCATCGTCATCGACGAGTTCGGCCGCGTGGCCGGCCTGATCACCATCGAGGACGTGCTGGAAGAGATCGTCGGCGAGATCGAGGACGAGTTCGATGTTGTGGAGGACGACGGCGACATCTTTGCCCTGGCCGACAGCACCTGGCGCGTCAGCGGCGACACCTCCATCGAGCGCATCAACGAATCCTTCGGCCTGAAACTCGAGGTCAACGACTTCGACACCATCGGCGGCCTCATCGCGCACACCATGGGCCATGTGCCCAAGCGCGGCGAGGTGCACGAGATGGACGGCCTGCGCTTCGTGGTGCTGCACACCAAGGGCGGCGCGGTGAAGTGGTTCAAGGTCATGCCGATGCCCTTGGGCGCCTGACCCCCGCAGCAGCGCCGGCCCCCATGCGCAGCCTTTTCGGCAACCTCCACACCCCTTCGAGCTTTTCGCCTTTGACGGGCCGACCCCCGGGCCGTTCCGCGCGCGGCGGTGGCTTGTTCTGGTTCGTGATCGGTGTGCTGGCCGGCGGTCTGCAGGCCGCGTCGCTGGCCTGGCCGTGGCACGGCTGGCGCTTGCCGGGCATCGAACCGGGGCAGGCCAGCGGATGGCTGCAGATCGTCTCGCTCGCGCTGCTGGTCTTGTCGCTGCGCCATGCGCATCAGGTGGGGCAGGCGGTCTGGCGGGGCTGGGTGTTCGCCACCGTGTGGCTGGCCGGCAGCTTCTGGTGGCTGTACGTCTCGATGCACACCTACGGCGGGCTCGCGGCCTGGATGGCGGTGCTCGCCGTTTTCGCGCTGGCCGGCGCGCTGGCGCTGATCTATGCCCTGGCGGCCGGGGCACTGTGTGCCTGGGCACCGCGCACGCGCTGGCTGCAGGCCCTGGTGTTCGCTGCGCTCTGGACCCTGGCCGAGCTGGCACGTGGGCGCTGGTTCACCGGGTTTCCCTGGGGCGCCGGCGGTTATGCGCAGGTGGACCTGATGGCGGCCTGGGCGCCTTGGGTCGGCGTGTACGGCATGGGCGCGATCGCGGCGGTGTTGGCGTATGCGCTGGCGCTGGCCGTGTCGGCTGTCTCGTCGCGGCTGGTGCTCTGGGCGCTGCCGCCGACGCGGCGCCTGGGCGCCCCGAAGGCCGTGCCTTGGTTTGCACGCCATGGTGGTGGGGTGTCGTTGCTGGGCGGGTTGCTGGCGGCGGTGGTGCTGGGGGCGTTGCTGGCGAGCGTGATCGCCGGTGACCGCTGGCGCGACCTGGGCCGGCGGGACACCGCCGCCAGCGGCGAGATGAAGGTCTGGCTGCTCCAGGGCAACATTCCGCAAAACGAAAAATTCGAAACCGGCACCGGCATTGCCACCGCGCTGGCCTGGTACCCGGCCCAGGTGGCCGAAGCGGCCCAGGCGCAACGGCGCGGCACCGGGCCCGACCTCGTGGTGGCGCCCGAGACCGCCATCCCGCTGCTGCCCCAGCAACTGAATGCCGAATTCTGGGAGCCGCTGTTTGCCTCGCTGCAGAACTCGGCCACCAGCGCGTCGCCCGGCCTGGGGCTGCTGGTGGGCATCCCGCTGGGGTCGTACGAAGCGGGCTACACCAACTCGGCCTGGGCCATGGCGCCGACGATGCTCAAGGACCGCGCGGGCGCCTTCCCGGGCGAGCGCTTCTACCGCTACAGCAAGCAGCACCTGGTGCCGTTCGGCGAGTTCATCCCGCCCCTGTTCCGCTGGTTCACCAACCTGATGAACATCCCGCTCGGCGACTTCGCGCGCGGCGCCTTGCCCCAGCCCGCCTGGACCTGGGCCGGCCAACGCATCGCGCCCAACATCTGCTACGAAGACCTGTTCGGCGAAGAGCTGGCGCAATCGTTCGCCGGCACGGCGGGCGCGCCCACCGTGCTGATCAACCTCAGCAACATCGGCTGGTTCGGCGACACCGTGGCCATCGACCAGCACCTGCAGATCTCGCGCCTTCGCGCGCTGGAGCTGGGTCGTCCCATGCTGCGCGCCACCAACACCGGCGCCACCGCCGTGATCGACCACACCGGGCGCGTCACCCACCAGCTGCCCCGCCTCACCCGCGACCGGCTGGAAGCCACGGTGCAAGGCCGGACCGGGCTCACGCCCTACGCGGCCTGGGCGTCGCGCTGGGGCCTGTGGCCCGTCTGGGGCTTGTGCGGGGCGGTGCTCTTGCTGGCTGCGCTCGCCCGATCCATGGGGCGCCGTGCGCCCGCGCGCCGCGCCGCCTGAAGCGGGCAGGCTGGCCCGTAAAATCGACGGTTCCGCGCGGCCGGCCCCTCCGGCCAGCCGCTGCCCCCTGTACACCGCTGATCACCCGCCGGCTTCAGTCTCCGGCACCCGACCATGTTGACCTTTCAGCAAATCATCCTGACCCTGCAGTCCTACTGGGACAAGCAAGGCTGCGCCCTGCTCCAGCCCTACGACATGGAAGTCGGTGCCGGCACCAGCCACACCGCCACCTTCCTGCGCGCGCTCGGCCCCGAGCCCTGGAAGGCCGCCTACGTGCAGCCCAGCCGCCGCCCCAAGGACGGCCGCTACGGCGAGAACCCGAACCGCCTGCAGCACTACTACCAGTACCAGGTGGTGCTCAAGCCAGCACCCAGCAACATCCTGGAGCTCTACCTGGGCTCGCTCGAAGCGCTGGGTTTCGATCTGAAGAAGAACGACATCCGCTTCGTGGAAGACGACTGGGAAAACCCCACGCTCGGCGCCTGGGGCCTGGGCTGGGAGGTGTGGCTCAACGGCATGGAGGTCACGCAGTTCACCTACTTCCAGCAGGTTGGCGGCATTGACTGCAAACCCGCCACCGGCGAGATCACCTACGGCCTGGAGCGCCTGGCCATGTACCTGCAAGGCGTGGACAACGTCTACGACCTCGTGTGGACGAACCGTGCCGATGGCTCCACGCTGAGCTACGGCGACGTCTACCTGCAGAACGAAAAAGAGCAGTCGGCCTACAACTTCGAGCACTCGGACGCCGACTTCCTGTTCACCGCCTTCAGCGCCCACGAGAAGCAGGCCAAACATTTGATGGAGCAGCAGCTCGCGTTACCTGCCTATGAACAGGTCTTGAAGTGCGCGCACAGCTTCAACCTGCTCGACGCGCGCGGCGCGATCAGCGTGACCGAACGCGCCGCCTACATCGGCCGCATCCGCAACCTCGCGCGCGGCGTGGCCCAGAGTTACTACGAAAGCCGCGAGCGCCTGGGCTTCCCCATGGCGCCACGGGAGTGGGTTGAGCAGATGACCAAGAAAGCAGCGTGAGCCGGAGCACAGAAGAATGACAACAAAGAACCTCCTCGTTGAACTGTTTGTGGAAGAGCTGCCGCCCAAGGCGCTCAAGAAGCTGGGCGATGCCTTTGCCGGCGTGCTGGCCGAACAACTCAAGGCCCAGGGCCTGGCCGCTGCGGACGCCGTGGTCACGCCCTTCGCCTCGCCGCGCCGCCTCGCCGCGCACGTGACGGCCGTGGCCGCGCGCGCCGCCGACAAGGCCGTGTCGCAGAAGCTCATGCCCGTGAGCGTGGGCCTGGACGCCAGCGGCGCGCCCACGCCCGCGCTGCTCAAGCGCCTCGGTGCGCTGGGCGCCGATGCCTCCGCCGTGGCCGGCCTCAAGCGCGCGCCCGACGGCAAGGCCGAAGCCTTGTTCTTCGACAGCGTGCAGCCCGGCGTCGATCTGGCCGCTGGCCTGCAGAAGGCACTGGACGAAGCGATTGCCAAGCTGCCAATCCCGAAGGTCATGAGCTACCAGCTCGAAACCGATTGTGAGCAGCCCGGCTGGAGCAGCGTGAACTTCGTGCGCCCGGCGCACGGCCTGGTGGCGCTGCACGGCAGCGACGTGGTGCCAGTCAAGGCGCTGGGCCTGACGGCGGGCAACAGCACCCATGGCCATCGCTTTGAAGCCGCCGTGGACCCGGTGGTGCTGGCCGACGCCGACAGCTACGCCGCCACCTTGGCCAAAGACGGCGCGGTGATCGCCTCGTTCTCCGACCGCAAGGCCGAGATCGCGCGCCAGCTGGCCGCCGCGGCCGCGAAGGTGGGTGGCGGTTGCCAGCCCATCGACGACGACGCGCTGCTGGACGAAGTGACCGCGCTGGTCGAGCGCCCGAACGTGCTCATCTGCGCGTTCGAGAAGCAGTTCCTCGACGTGCCGCAGGAGTGCCTCATCCTCACGATGAAGGCCAACCAGAAGTACTTCCCGCTGCTGGACGCTTCCGGGAAATTGACGAACCAGTTTCTGGTGGTCAGCAACATCAGCCCGGCCGACGCGAGCGCGGTGGTCGGCGGCAACGAGCGCGTGGTGCGCCCGCGCCTGGCCGACGCCAAGTTCTTCTTCGACCAGGACCGCAAGAAGACGCTGGAGAGCCGCGTGCCGGCTCTGACCAAGGTGGTCTACCACAACAAGCTGGGCACGCAGGGCGAGCGCATGGAGCGTGTCTGCGCCATCGCCGAGACCATCGGCCTGCAGCTGGGTGGCCCCGAGCTGGCGGCGCGTTCGCTGCTGGCCGCGCGCCTGGCCAAGACCGACCTAGTGACCGACATGGTGGGCGAGTTCCCCGAGCTGCAGGGCATCATGGGCGGCTACTACGCGCGCCACGACGGCCTGAGCGAAGACATCGCGTTCGCCATCGAAGACCACTACAAGCCGCGCTTCGCGGGCGACGAACTGCCGCGCACCCAGACCGGTGTGGTGGTGGCGCTGGCCGACAAGCTGGAAACGCTGGTGGGCATGTTCGGCATCGGCAACCTGCCGACCGGCGACAAGGACCCGTTCGCGTTGCGCCGGCATGCGCTCGGTGTGATCCGCATGCTGGTGGAGAAGGACTTGCCGCTGGAATTGACCGCGCTGCTTGCGGCGGCTGTTCCCGCCTTTGGTGACAAGATCTCCGACGCCACGGGTGCGCTGACCGACTTCATCTACGACCGCCTCGCCGGCGGCCTGCGTGAGCAGGGTGCCAGCGCGCAGGAAGTCGACGCCGTGCTGGCCTTGCGCCCGCAGCGCCTGGCCGACGTGGCCCAGCGTCTGCAGGCCGTGCGCGCCTTTGCCTCCCTGCCCGAAGCGCCCGCGCTCGCGGCCGCCAACAAACGCATCGGCAACATCCTCAAGAAGTCCGAAGGCGAGGGCGCGGCGGTCAATCCGGCGCTGTTCGTCGAGCCAGCCGAGAAAGACCTCTACGCCGCGATGCAGGCCACCGTGCCTGCTGCCAACGCGAAGTTCGACGCGGGCGACCACACCGCCAGCCTGCAGGCGCTCGCCGCGCTGCGCACGCCGGTCGACGCCTTCTTCGACGGCGTCATGGTCAACGCCGAGGACCCGGCGCTCAAGGCCAACCGCCTGGGCCTGCTCAAGTCGCTGCACGACGCCATGAACCGCGTGGCCGACCTGTCCAGGCTCGCGGCCTGATCGCCCCGCACACCGTCACGGACCCCAGAAGGAAGCCCGCATGAAACTGCTGATCCTCGACCGCGACGGCACGCTCAACCGCAGCCGCGACGACTACGTGGCCTCGGCCGACGAGTGGGAGGCGCTGCCTGGTGCGCTGGAGGCCGTGGCACGGCTCAACCAGAGCGGCTGGCGTGTGGTCATCGCCACCAACCAGTCGGGCCTGGGGCGGGGCCTGTTTGATGTGGCGTCGCTCAACGCCATCCACGCCAAGATGCACCGCCAGCTGGCGGCGGCAGGAGGCCGTGTGGAAGCGATTTTTTTCTGCCCGCACGCGCCCGAAGACGCCTGCCACTGCCGCAAGCCCGAGCCGGGGCTGTTCGAGCAGATCGGTGACCGCTTTGGCATTCCGCTGGAGGCCGTGCCGGTGGCCGGCAACGCGCTGCGCCATGTGCAGGCCGGCGCCACGGCGGGCTGCCCGCCCCACCTCCTGCTGACCGGCAAGTCCGAGTACCTGCGCGGTCTGGCGGACAACGACGGCGTGCTGAGCGAACCGGTCCCGGGCCTGCCCGAGGGCACGCGCCTGCACGAGGATCTGAGTGCTTTTGCCGACTGGCTGCTCGCGCAGCCCGAGGCCACAACCTGACCCACCTCTCATGATCCTGATCAACCTGCTGCGTTCGGTATTGCACCTGCTGTTCATGGCCGTCACCGTGGTGCCGTGGGCGCTGGCGGTGGTGATCGTCGCGCCCCTGCTCAACAGCACGCAGATCTACTGGATGTGCGCGCGCTGGCTCAAGCTGGCGGTGGACGGCGGCACTGTCATCCTGGGCATCCGCAACCAGGTGATCGGTTACGAGAACCTGCCGGTGGGCAGCAAGGCGCCGGCGGTGCTGCTCGTGAAACACCAGTCGCTCTGGGAGACCTTCAGCATGGCGGCGCTGATGCCGCACCCGCTGGCCTTCGTGTTCAAGAAGGAGCTGCTGAGGGTGCCGTTTTTCGGCTGGGCCATGGCGCGCATGGACATGATCCACATCGACCGTGCCGATGGCGCGCGCGCCTTCGTGAAGGTGGTGCAGCAAGGCCAGCGCCTGCTGGACCAGGGCACCTGGGTCATCATGTTCCCCGAGGGCACGCGCATCGACCGCGGCCAGAAGGGCACCTACAAGAGCGGTGGCACCCGGCTGGCGATCCGCACCGGCGCGCCCGTGATCCCGGTGGCCGTGACCTCGGCCAAATGCTGGCCGCGCAAGGCCTTCATCAAGAAGCCGGGCACGGTCGAGTTTTCGATCGGCAAGCCGATTCCCAGCGCCGGCCGCCAGCCGGACGAGCTGATGCAGGAAGTCGAGGACTGGATCGAGGCCGAGATGCACCGCCTCGACCCCGAGGCGTACCGGTGAGCTGCACCCCCGCCGCGCTGCGCGCGACCCCCTCAAGGGGGCGATGCGAGTGGCCCGGCGGAGCCGGTTCCACCGCATCCTGGGTTTGGGCATTTCTCGCCGGTCAGGTCTGGCAGGGTCAACAACTGCGGCCTGGCAAAGCCGGTTCTTCGTTGTTCTGGGTTCGGGCATTTCGCTCCGGAGGGGTTTGAGTCGATGTCGGGTTTCGTGCAACTTGCGCTGGACTTCCTGACCGGGTCCGCCCCGTTGGCCCCGCTGTCCGCGCCTGCACCGCGCGCCCGCGTGCCTGGGCCCGGTGCCCCGCCAGCCGAGCCCTTGAACCAGGTGTTCCAGCCGGGCACCTGGCACCACCCGCGCGCCAACCGGCTGTTGCGGCTGAGCGGTTGCGAGGTGGCATACGAGTTCAAGCGGGGCAAGCGCCGCACCATCGGGCTGTCGGTGAGCCACGAGGGGCTGACGGTGAGCGCGCCGCGCTGGACGCCGCTGGGCGAGGTGGAGGCGCTGCTGAACCAGAAGTCGGGCTGGGTGCTGGAGAAGCTGCAGCAGGCGCGCGAACGCGCGGGGGAACTGGCCCGCTCGCGCACCGTGTGGGCCGACGGCGCCGAGTTTGAATTTCTGGGGCAGCGCGTGCGCCTGCAGCTGGACCCGGCGCACGGCTTTTCGCAGGTGGGCGCGGTGCTGGAGCCCGGCGCCGAGGGCGGGCAAGGCACGCTGAAGCTCGGGCTGGCACGCAACGCGAACGAGGGGCAGATCCGCGACGCCGCGCAGGCCTGGCTGATGAAACAGGCCAAGCGCGTGTTCGCCGAGCGGCTGGCGGTGTTCGCGCCGCAGCTGGGCGTGGGCTACAAGGTTCTGCGCCTGTCCAGCGCCGGCACGCGCTGGGGCAGCGCCAGCGCCGACGGCACCATCCGCCTGAACTGGCGGCTGATCCACCTCAAGATGGACATGATCGACTACGTGGTCGTGCACGAGCTCAGCCACTTGCGCCACATGGACCACAGCCCGCAGTTCTGGGACGTGGTCGCGAGCGTGATGCCCGATCACATCGAGCGCCGCCAGGCACTCAAGCGGTCGGCGGTGCCGCTGGGCGAGTAGACGGGGCCACAGGGCCCGACAAATACACAGAGAGCAGAGAGGAAAAACATGAGGGAAACGGTGGTTCGCTGGCTTGGAGCGATGGTGGTGTCGATGACGTTGGCTGCCATGACGGTGCCGGCGCGGGCCGAGGAGGGGCAGGCCGGCCTCAAGGAAGTCCAGTTGGCGGCGGGCGCTTTTTCAAGGGGCTTGCCCGTGCCCGACTGGGCCCAGCTCGCGCCTTTGCCCACGCTGAGCGCCACCGGCAAGGCCATGGTGGTGCACCTGGCCGACACCCACCTCCAGGCGTCAGGCACGCCAGCCTGGGTGAGCAACCGCGTGGTCCAGGCCAACGACAGCGGTCTGCTGGGGAGGCTCGGTCAAGTGGCCCTGCAGTTCAATCCCGCCTACCAGAAGCTCTCGTTGCACCGACTGGCGGTGTTGCGCAACGGGCAGGTCATTGATCACACCGGGACGGTTCCGGTGCGCTTCCTGCAGCGTGAGATGCAGCTGGAGCAGGGCATCTACAACGGCGTCATCACCGCGTCCCTGGTGCTGCCTGACATCCGGGTCGGCGATGCGCTTCATCTCGTCTACAGCGTGGTAGGCAGCAACCCCATCATGGGCGCGCGCTATTCCGAAAGCGCCTCCTGGGAAGAGACCACGCCGGTGTTGCACCGTCGCGTGACGCTGTTGTCTCCGGCTGAGCGGCGCATCGCCTGGCGCTGGATCGGAGACGGTCGTGGCACCCGTTTGCCCGAACCGGTCGAACAGGTTCAGGCGGGCTTGCGCCGAACCGTGTTTGAGGCACGTGGCATGACCGCCGTCGATATCGAGCCCAACATGCCGGCCTATGCCCGGCCGGTGCACTGGCTGCAGTTCAGCGAGTACGCCAGTTGGGCCGAGGTGGGGCAGTGGGCGGCCGAGCTGTTTCAACAGCCGGAGTCCCTGCCCACCGAACTGGGGCCGGTGCTGGCTCGGCTGCGTGCCCTGCCCGACGACGAGGCGCGGGCCAGCGAGGCCTTGCGCTGGGTGCAGGACAACATCCGCTACCACTCGGTCTTGCTGGGGGAGAGTTCGCACCGGCCGCACGCGGCGGCCGAGGTGCTGAGCAACCGGTATGGCGACTGCAAGGACAAGACGCTCCTGCTGGTCGGCATGTTGCGCGCCCTCGGCATCGAGGCCGACCCGGTGCTGGCGTCGTTGCGCATTCGCCGCAACATGAGTGGCATGTTGCCAAGCCCGGACGTCTTTGATCACGCTGTGGTCCGGGTGCGGCTGGGAGGCAATGCCTACTTTGTCGACCCCACGCGAACGGGGCAAACCGGGACGCTCGCGCGCATGGGTCAGCACCTGGAAGATGCCGAGGTTTTTCCCGCCCGGGCCGACAGTCAGGGCCCGGTGGTCGTGCGTTCGGTGCTGCGCAGCGAGGTGTTTCGCAACACGCTGGTGGAACGCTTCACGCTGGATGCCTTCGAGGGTGACGGCCAGCTCGACACCGAGATGATCCTCAATGGCCTGGATGCCGAGACCTTCCGTGCGGCACTGCCCCAGCTCGACGATGTGCAGAAACGCCAATGGGCGCTCAGCGGCTACGACAAACGATACCCGGGCTTGGCGCTGGTGCGCGGTCCGGAGTTCACCGACGACCCGATCCAGAACCGCATGCGGATCACCTCCGGCTACCGTGTTCCCAAGCTGGTGCGCGAGGTGAACGGTGCCTGGGTAATGAACTACCAGGCGGCCAACCTGCGCGGCAGCGTGCTCATTCCCGAGCGCATCACGCGTCAGTTCCCGGTGCTCATGCCCTCGTATCCCAATACCTTGCAGTACCAGGTGCAGATGCGGTGGCCGGAGTCGGTGGGTGTGGTCAACGACCCGAGCACCCGGGCGATCGAGTCGCCATTTTTCAGGGCCCGCATCGAGTCGTCGTTCCGGGGGCGGGATGCATCGCTCAAGCTCGTGTTCGAATCGCTGGCGCCCGAGGTCCAGGCCACTGAGCTGCCAACCCTCATTGAAGAGGTGCGCAAGCTCGATCGCGAAGTGGGCGGCGTGCTGGTGGTGGGGCGTGACGAGATCAAGCGTGAAGGCCTGTTTGGCCTTGGGCGGCAGTCGGCCATGGACAAGATGCGCGAGCGCCTCAAGGTCACGGTGCAGGCCACGGGTCGCGCACTGGCTGGTGGGCGACTCACCGGGGATGACCTGGCCGAAGCGCTTTGCACCCGTGGCGAGGCGCATGCCGATCTGGGCGAGGCCGCGCTGGGACTGGTGGACGCAGAGGGCGCTGTCAAGCAGGTGCCTGAGTCGGGACGTTCTTGGCAGTGCCGCGGTAATCTCAACTTCAGCAACGGCCGCTTTGACGCGGCCGTGTCGGACTTCAGCCGTGCGCTGGTGATGGGGCAGGATGCCTTCATGGTTCACTACAGACGTGGCATCGCGCGTTACTACCAGGGACAACTGCCTCTGGCCGCCGAGGACTTTGCACGTGCCACGGCGTTGCAGGACGACGAGTCCGACCGCTTGTATGCAAGGCTGTGGCACGCATGGACGCTGCGTCAGTTGGGTCGCCCGTTGCCCGAGGACCTGGAACGTGCTTCGCGAGTCAGTCCCACGGGCGATTGGCCGCGACCAGCGCTGGCGCTGCAGGCTGGTCTGCTGTCACCCGAGCAGATGATGGCCGAGGTGAACAAGAAGTCCGGTGACGATCAGCACATGGCGCTGGCTGAAGCCTGGTTCTATCTCGGGCAGCACCTCAAGACGCAGGGGCAAGTTGAGCGCGCTGCCGACGCCTTCCGTCAGACGGTGTCCAAGGGCATGACGGTCTACATCGAGCATGTCGCCGCCGGCTTTGAGCTGCAGCCACCGTTCACGCCGCGCTGAACCGGTACACCCCCGAGGCATCGCGCTCGCGCCGCACCAGGCCGCCGAACCACAGCCGGTGCAGGTGCGCCACCGCTTCGCCCATGGCGAAGGTGGTCTGGTGCAGGTCGAGCGGGCGCTTGAACAACACGGGAATGGCGTCCGCGCCGCTGCAGGGCCGCTCTCGGCAGGCGTCGAGCAGCTCGTCCAGGCGCTCGGCGTGGTGCTCTTGCAGTTGCCGGATGCGCTCGTGCAGACCGGTGAACGGTTTGCCGTGCGAGGGCAGCACCAGCGTGGCCTCGGGCAGGGGCAGGAACTTCACCAGCGAGTCGAGGAACAGCGTGAGCGCGTCGCTCTCGGGCTCCATGTCGTACACGCTCACGTTGGTGCTGATGCGCGGCAGCACCATGTCGCCGCTGATCAGCACCCGCAACTCGTCGTTGTAGAGCGCGATGTGTTCCGGCGCATGGCCGTAACCGCTGATGCAGCGCCAGCCGTTCCCGCCGATGGCGATCGTCTGGCCGTCCATCAGGCGGTGGTAGCGCGCGGGCACGGCGGGCACCATGCCGGGGTAGTAGCTTGCGCGACCGCGGATCTGTTCCAGGCTGCTGGCGTCGGTCATGCCGTGTGCCGCAAAAAAATCGGCCGCACTGGCGCCGCCGAAACCGCTGGTGCTCTGCGAGGCGAGGCGGGCCGAGAGGTGGTCCGTCGCGCTGATCCACAACATGCACGACCACCGTTCACACAGCCAGTGCGCCAGCCCGATGTGGTCCGGGTGCATGTGGGTCACGATCACGCGCAGGATGGGCAGGCCTTCCAGCTCGTTGGCGAAGATCTGTTCCCACTGCGCCCGGGCTTCGTCGCGCGAGATGCAGCAGTCCACCACCGTCCAGCCCTCGCGGCCATCCTGCGTGTCGCGCAGCAGCCAGAGGTTGATGTGGTCGAGCGCGAAGGGCAGCGCCATGCGGATCCACTTCACACCGGGCGCCACGGTGAGCGTGTGGCCGGTGTCGGGCAGCGCGTCGCCCAGCGGGTAGTGCAAGCGGGCTTCGAGCTGCTCTCGGGTGGGGGGATTCATGCGGGGGTGGATTCCGTTAAGATGCCGACGACTGACGTTGACGTAAACGTCAATATGCAGGGCATTCTACGGAGCGGGGCTCCGACCTGCTGTCCGTTACCCGACAAGGCCTTCACCGTTCCATGGCGAGCAACCCGACCTACACCATCAGCGATCTGGCGCGCGAGTTCGACCTGACAACGCGCGCCATCCGCTTCTACGAAGACATGGGTCTGCTGCAACCGCAGCGCGAAGGCCCGGGTGGGCGCAACCGGGTCTACAGCGCGCGCGACCGCACCCGTCTCAAGCTCACGCTGCGCGCCAAACGCCTGGGGCTGTCGCTTACCGAGGCCAAGGACATCATCCAGATGTACGACAGCCCGCGCGACACCGGGCCGCAACTGCACAAGTTCCTCAGCATCCTGGCCGGGCACAAGCGGCAGATCGAAGACCAGCTGGCCGACCTGACGGCCAACCTCGAAGAGGTCAAGGTGCACGAGAAGGAGGCCCGGGCCCTGCTGGCCAAGCTGGACAAGGCTCCCAGGCCCGACAAGGCCTAAACTGCGCGCTCGCGCCGCTGCCGCGCCGGCAGCATCCTTTGTTCTGGAGTTCCCATGGCCCTGATCGCCAGCGTCGTCGTCGTGCTCGTTGCGCTCTTGCACCTCTACTTTCTCGTGCTCGAAATGTTCCTCTGGGACCAGCCGGCCGGCCTGAAGGCCTTCGGCAACACGCCCGAGAAAGCCGCCCTCACCAAGGTGCTCGCGGCCAACCAGGGGCTGTACAACGGCTTTCTGGCGGCGGGCCTGCTCTGGGGCCTGTGGCTCGGTGCCGAAGGTTTTGGCGTGAAGGTGTTTTTCCTGCTCTGCGTGCTGGTCGCCGGGTTGTATGGCGCGGCCACCGCCAGCCGCAAGATCCTGTTCGTGCAGGCGCTGCCGGCGGCGATCGGGCTGGTGCTCGTGTTCCTGTCCCGCCCGGCCTGAGCGGTGAAGGCGTCAGTCGCTGCCGTCTGACGCCGGGTCTCTGACCCACACCACCTTGCCCTGGCCCGCGTCGTTGATGCGCGCCACCAGCGCTTGGGCGTGGGCCTCGGGCAGTTGCAGCGTCACGGCCACGCCCTCGCCATGCAAGGCCTCCAGCAGGCTCGCGCCGTGCGCGTCGAGCTCCCGCCGCAGCCAGCCTTCCAGCGCGTAGGGCAAGACGCAGCGCAGCGTGGTGTGCCGGATCACGGCGACCTTCTCGGCCTTCAGCAGGGCCTGGGCCACGCTGTCGGTGTAGGCGCGCACCAGGCCGCCCGCGCCCAGCGGTGTGCCGCCGTAATAGCGCACCACGGTGGCGAGCACACCTTCCAGGTCCTGGTGCCGCAGCACCTCCAGCATGGGCCGACCGGCCGTGCCGCCCGGTTCCCCGTCGTCGTTGGCGGCCGAATGCCCGCCCGCCATCAGCGCCCAGCACACGTGCGTGGCGCCCGGGTGTTCGGCGCGCAAGGCCGCCACACGGGCCAGCGCCGCCGCGCGGTCGGGCACGGTTTCGACGCAGCCGATGAAGCGGCTTTTCTTGATCACCAGTTCGCTGTGGACCGGGGCTTGCAGGGCGTAGGGCATGGGGCTGGAAGCATACCGGTGATGCCACGGGTTCTCCCGGGCTTGCGGGTCGTCGGTGGCATGGGTCATAATTGACGTTTACGTAAACGTCAATTGAATGCTGCCATGACCGAGCCCGTGAATCCGAACGACGCCCTGCGCCAGCGCGTGCAGTCCAGCCTGGAGCGGCAGGGCATGATGGTGCAGCTGGGCGTGCGCCTGCTGGCCGTGGCGCCCGGCACCGTGACGCTGGTGCTGCCGTATTCCGACCGCGTGACGCAGCAGCAGGGCGGCTTCCACGGTGGCGCCATGGGCGCGCTGGCCGACATCGCGGGCGGCTACGCCGCGCTCACGGTGGCGCCCGAAGGCATGGAAGTCACGACCGTGGAATACAAGATCAACTTCCTCGCGGCCTTCCAGGGCGGCGAGCTGCAGGCCACGGGCCGCGTCACCAAGGCCGGCAAACGCATCATCGTCACCACCGCGGAGGTGGTGCATGTGGCGGCCGACGGCAAGCAATCGGACTGCGCCGTGATGCAGCAGACGCTGGTGCCGGTGCCCAAGACCTATTGAACCCATCCGATCGAACCCAAGGAGCCCCCCCCATGAACAACCTGCCCGGCCTCAATTTCCAGCTCGGTGAAGACATCGACGCGCTGCGCGACGCGGTGCGCGAATTTGCGCAAGCCGAGATCGCCCCGCGCGCGGCCGAGATCGACAAAACCGACCAGTTCCCCATGGACTGCTGGCGCAAGATGGGCGAACTGGGCGTGCTCGGCATCACCGTGCCCGAGCAGTACGGCGGCGCCAACATGGGTTACCTGGCGCACATGGTGGCCATGGAAGAGATCAGCCGCGCCAGCGCTTCGGTGGGTCTCTCCTACGGCGCGCACAGCAACCTGTGCGTGAACCAGATCAACCGCAACGGCACGCCCGAGCAGAAGGCGAAGTACCTGCCCAAGCTGATCAGCGGCGAACACGTGGGCGCGCTCGCCATGAGCGAACCCGGCGCCGGCTCCGACGTGATCAGCATGAAGCTCAAGGCCGAAGACAAGGGCGGCTATTACCTGCTCAACGGCAACAAGATGTGGATCACCAACGGTCCCGACGCCGACACCCTGGTGGTCTACGCCAAGAGCGAGCCCGAGATGGGCGCGCGTGGCGTCACCGCCTTCCTGATCGAAAAAGGCATGCCCGGTTTCAGCATCGCGCAGAAGCTCGACAAGCTGGGCATGCGCGGCAGCCACACCGGCGAGCTGGTGTTCCAGAACGTCGAGGTGCCGGCCGAGAACATCCTGGGTGGCCTGAACATGGGCGCCAAGGTGCTGATGTCGGGCCTGGACTACGAGCGCGCCGTGCTCACCGGCGGACCGCTGGGCATCATGCAGGCGGTCATGGACAACGTGATTCCCTACATCCACGACCGCAAGCAGTTCGGCCAGAGCATCGGCGAGTTCCAGCTCATCCAGGGCAAGGTGGCCGACATGTACACCGTGCTGCAGGCCGCGCGCTCGTTCGCCTACACCGTGGCCAAAAACCTGGACCTGCTGGGCACCGACCACGTGCGCCAGGTGCGCAAGGATTGCGCGAGCGTGATCCTCTGGACCGCCGAGAAGGCCACCTGGATGGCGGGCGAAGGCGTGCAGATCTACGGCGGCAACGGCTACATCAACGAGTACCCGCTGGGCCGCCTCTGGCGCGACGCCAAGCTGTACGAAATCGGCGCCGGCACATCGGAAATCCGCCGCATGCTGATCGGCCGCGAACTGTTCGCCGAGACCTGCTGAACCACAATTGAAGCCGGGGTGAAACGGCCTTGCCCGACAATGGCCAGGCTGTTCAACCACTTCTGATTGCCCCATGAGTTCATCGCTGCAAGACCTGTTTGACCACAACCGCGAATGGGCTGCGGCCATGGTTCGCGAGAAGCCCACCTTCTTCACCGACCTGCTGGCCCAGCAGAGTCCGCAGTACATGTGGATCGGCTGTTCCGACAGCCGCGTGCCGGCCAACCAGATCACCGGTCTGGCGCCCGGCGAGGTGTTCGTGCACCGCAACGTGGCCAACGTGGTGGTGCCGACCGACCTGAACTGCCTGTCCACCATCCAGTTCGCGGTGGATCAGCTGAAGGTGAAACACCTGATGGTGGTGGGCCACTACGGCTGCGGTGGCGTGAAGGCCGCGCTGAACGACACCCGCGTGGGGCTGGCCGACAACTGGCTGCGCCACATCAAGGATGTGCGCGACCGCCACGCCGCGCTCATCGCGGCCACGCCGGAAGACTTCCGGGTCGAGGTGCTGTGCGAACTCAATGCCATCGAGCAGGTGATGAACGTGGCCCAGACCACCGTGGTGCAGGACGCCTGGGCGCGCGGCCAGTCGCTCACGCTGCACGCCTGGGTGTACGCCCTGAGCGACGGCCTGTTGCGCGACATGCTGATGACGGTGGATGGCGCTGGTGGGCTGGAGTCCATCTACCAGGCGGCGCTGGCGGGTGTGGCGGCCAAACGCCGGAACACGGCCGCCTGAACCTGCCGACACAAGGCCCGGCATGTTTCCCCAGCGACTCGACTCCACCGTGGCCTACGCCATCGCCAAGGCGATGATGGACGGCTTCAACCGCCACTACCGGCTGTTCCGCACCGAGTCGGCGCGCGCCAAACACCGCTTCGAGACGCGCGACTGGCGCGGCCAGCAGCGCGCACAGCGCGAGCGCATCGAGTTCTACGACCTGCGCGTCAACGAATGCGTGATGCGCCTGCACAAGGAGTTCAAGGCCGAGCAGCAAGCCATGGACGTGTGGGAGCAGGTCAAGCTGCACTACATCGGGCTGCTGGTGAACCACCACCAGCCCGAGCTGGCCGAGACCTTCTTCAACTCGGTCTGCACCAAAATCCTGCAGCGCGCCTACTTCCAGAACGATTTCATCTTCGTGCGCCCGGCGGTCTCCACCGAGTACATCGAAAACGAAGAGCCGCAGGCCGCACCCACCTACCGCTGTTACTACCCGACCGCCGACAGCATGGAGGGCGAGGTCCTGCGCATGCTGCAGGACTTCGGTCTGTGCGTGCCCTTCGAAGACCAGGCGCGCGATGCGAGGCTGGTGCTGGGTGCCATGAAGCCGCACTTCGACCACGTGAAGCTGCGCGCCAACTTCCAGTTCCAGGTGCTCTCGGGCCTGTTCTTCCGCAACAAGGGCGCCTATGTGGTGGGCAAGATCATCAACGGATTTCAAGAGGTGCCGTTCGCGCTGCCGATCCTGCACAACGCCGAGGGCCAGCTGGTGGTGGACGCGGCGCTGTTCGGCGAAGACGACCTGCTGATCCTCTTCAGCTTCGCGCGCGCCTACTTCATGGTGGACATGGAAATCCCCAGCGCCTACGTGCAGTTCCTGCGCGGCATGATGCCGCGCAAGCCGCGCGCCGAGTTCTACAACGCGCTCGGTCTGGCCAAGCAGGGCAAGACGCTGTTCTACCGCGACTTCCTCTTCCACATGCGGCATTCCACCGACAAGTTCCGCATCGCGCCCGGTATCAAGGGCATGGTGATGCTGGTGTTCGACCTGCCGAGCTTTCCCTTCGTGTTCAAGGTGATCAAGGACTACTACCCACCGCAGAAGGACACCACGCGCGAGCAGATCCGTGGCAAGTACCTGCTGGTGAAACAGCACGACCGGGTGGGCCGCATGGCCGACACGCTGGAGTTTTCCGAGGTGGGTTTCCCACGCGAGCGCTTCACCGACGAGCTGATCGCCGAGATCCAGAAATTCGCGCCGAGCCAGCTGGAGATTAGCGACCGCAACGGGGACGGGGACATCGAGGTCATCCTCAAGCATTGCTACATCGAGCGGCGCATGATCCCGCTCAACATCTATCTGCAGGAGGCGTTTGACGCACTGCGGGCCGAGGGGGTGGACGACCTGTCGCTCAAGCGCGCGCGCCAGCAGCTCACCCGCGCCGTGGTGGAGTACGGCAACGCCATCAAGGACCTCGTGGCGGCCAACATCTTCCCGGGCGACATGCTGTGGAAGAACTTCGGCATCACGCGCCACGGCAAGGTCGTGTTCTACGACTACGACGAGATCGAGTACATCACCGATTGCAACTTCCGCCGTGTGCCGGCGCCGCGCAACGAAGAAGACGAGATGTCGGGCGAGGTCTGGTATTCGGTGGCGAAGAACGACGTGTTCCCCGAGACCTTCGGCCCCTTCCTGCTCGGCAACCCGATGGTGCGCGAGGAGTTCATGAAGCACCACGCCGACCTGCTCGACGCCGCCTTCTGGCAGGCTCACAAAGAGCGCATCGCTGCGGGCCATGTGTTTGACGTGTTTCCCTACGAGCGCGACCGGCGCTTCCATGTCCAGGCGGACAAAGAGCTGCTGGACTGACCTTTTTTTTCACTTCTGATCGGAGACTTTCATGACCGCATCCACAGACCCCATCGTCATCGTCGGCGCCGCGCGCACCCCCATGGGTTCGTTCCAGAGCGACTTCGCTTCCCAGTCCGCACACGATCTCGGCGGCGTGGCCATCCAGGCCGCCGTCGAGCGCTCGGGCGTCGACAAGTCGCTGGTCGACGAGGTGCTGTTCGGCAACTGCCTGATGGCCGGCCAGGGCCAGGCGCCCGCGCGCCAGGCCGCGCTCAAGGGCGGGCTGCCGCTGTCGGCCGGCGCCGTGACGCTGTCCAAGATGTGCGGCTCGGGCATGAAGGCCACCATGCTCGCGCACGACATGCTGCTGGCCGGCAGCGCGACCGTGATGGTGTCGGGCGGCATGGAGAGCATGACCAACGCGCCGTATCTGATGCTCAAGGGCCGCGGCGGCTACCGCATGGGCCACGACAAGATCTACGACCACATGATGCTGGACGGCCTGGAAGACGCCTACGAGGCCGGCCGCAGCATGGGCACCTTCGGCGAAGACTGCGCCGCCAAGTACAGCTTCACCCGCGAACAACAGGACGCCTTCGCCATCGCCTCGGTGACGCGCGCCAAGGCCGCCACCGAGAGCGGCGCCTTCGCCAAAGAGATCGCGCCCGTGACGGTGAAAGACCGCAGCGGCGAACGCGTGGTGTCCACCGACGAAGGCCCGGGCAAGGTCAAGCTCGACAAGGTGACCTCGCTCAAGCCCGCGTTCAAGAAAGACGGCACCATCACCGCCGCCTCCAGTTCGTCGATCAACGACGGTGCCGCCGCGCTGGTGCTGATGCGCGCCTCGACCGCGAAGGCGCAGGGCCTGAAACCTCTGGCCACGATCATTGGCCACGCCACGCACGCGCAGGAACCCAACTGGTTCGCCACCGCGCCGGTGGGCGCCACGCAGAAACTGCTGGCCAAGACCGGCTGGACCGTGGCCGACGTGGACCTGTGGGAAATCAACGAAGCCTTCGCCGTGGTGCCCATGGCGCTGATGACCGAGCTGTCGATTCCGCATGAAAAGGTGAATGTGAACGGCGGTGCCTGCGCGCTGGGTCACCCCATCGGCGCGAGCGGTGCGCGCATCCTGGTGACGCTGCTGCACGCGCTGCAGGCGCGTGGCGGCAAGAAGGGTGTGGCCACGCTGTGCATCGGCGGCGGTGAAGCCACGGCGATGGCCATAGAACTGATGTAACACCCCCGCGCCGCGGTCCGTGATTCACCCCGTCGCGCTGCGCGCGGCCCCCTCAAAGGGGGCGCCACACGCGGCCCGGCACAGCCGGTTCCGCAGTGGCTCTGGATAAGAAACCCATAGAGGCAACATGAGCACAGTTCTAGTCATCGGCGCGTCGCGCGGCATCGGCCTCGAATTCGTGCGCCAGTACCGCGAGGCGGGCGACCGCGTCATCGCCACCGCGCGCGATGACGACGGTCTGGAGCGCTTGCGGGCGCTCGGCGCCGAGCCGCTGCTGCTGGACGTGGCCCAGCCCGCCAGCGTGAGCGGCCTGTCCTGGCAACTCGATGGCGAGAAGCTGGATGTGGCGTTGTACGTGGCGGGCGTGATCGATCGCGGCAACGCGACCACCCCACCCACCCAGCAGGCCTTCGACCAACTGATGCACACCAACCTGTTGGGGGCCATGCAGGTGATCCCGCAGGTGCTGCCCTGGGTCGAGGAGGGCGGGGGCGTGTTCGCTGCGCTGTCGAGTGCCATGAGCCAGATCGGCAGCGTGCCGGGCAGCAACAGCTGGCTGTACCGCGTGAGCAAGGCGGCGCTGAACATGGCCGTGAGCAGCGCGCGCTTCGACTACCCCAAGGCCCGTCTGGTGACGCTGGACCCGGGCTGGGTGCAGACCGACATGGGCGGCGGCGCCGCGCCGCTGACGGCCGAGGCCAGCGTGCGCGGCCTGCGCGCGGTGCTCGCCAGCGTGGCCCCCGAAGACAACGGCCGCCTGATCCACCACGACGGCCGGCGCGCCGAGCACTGGTAAGACTTTCAAAACATCAACGAGACACACAAGATGCTGCTGACCGACGACCAGGTGATGATCCGCGACGCCGTGCGCGCCTTTGCCCAGGAACAGCTCTGGCCCAACGCCGCGAAGTGGGACAAGGAACACCACTTTCCCAAAGACGTGCACAAGGGGCTGGCCGAGCTGGGCGCTTACGGCATCTGCGTGCCCGAAGCGCTGGGCGGCGCGGGCCTGAGCTACCAGACCCTGGCCATCGTGCTCGAAGAGATCGCCGCCGGCGACGGCGGCACCAGCACCGTGATCAGCGTGACCAACTGCCCGGTCAACGCCATCCTCATGCGCTACGGCAATGCGCAGCAGCAAGAACAGTGGCTGCGCCCGCTGGCCGCCGGCCAGATGCTCGGCGCCTTCTGCCTGACCGAGCCGCACGTGGGGTCCGACGCCTCCGCGCTGCGCACGACGGCGGTGAAAGAGGGCGACGAGTACGTGATCAACGGCGTCAAGCAGTTCATCACCAGCGGCAAGAACGGCGATGTCGCGATCGTGATCGCGGTGACGGACAAGGGTGCCGGCAAGAAGGGCATGAGCGCCTTCATCGTGCCCACCAGCGCGCCGGGCTACGTGGTCGCGCGGCTGGAAGACAAGCTCGGCCAACACAGCAGCGACACGGCGCAGATCAACTTCGACCACTGCCGCATCCCGGCCGAGAACCTGATCGGCGCCGAAGGCGAGGGCTACAGGATCGCGCTGAGCGCGCTCGAAGGCGGGCGCATCGGCATCGCCTCGCAGAGCATCGGCATGGCACGCAGTGCGTTCGAGTGCGCCGTGAAATACGCGAAAGAGCGAGAGAGCTTTGGCCAACCCATCTTCAACCACCAGGCGGTGGGGTTCAGGCTCGCCGAGATGGCCACGCAGATCGAGGCCGCGCGCGCGCTCACCCACCACGCCGCCGCCCTGCGCGACGCCGGCCAGCCCTGCCTGAAAGAGGCGGCCATGGCCAAGCTGTTTGCCAGCGAGATGGCCGAGAAGGTCTGCAGCGATGCCATCCAGGTGTTTGGGGGCTACGGCTACGTGAGCGACTTCCCGGTCGAACGCATCTACCGCGACGTGCGTGTGTGCCAGATCTACGAAGGCACGAGCGACGTGCAGAAAATCATCATCCAACGGGCTTTGACCTGAGTTCCTGGGTTGTCTGCGGTGGCTCCGGTCATCCCCACGACCGATGACCTCTTTGGTGTTCGGACAGGTACGCACGTACATCACTTCAGCTTGCGGGCGCGGTGTGCTCTGCGCAGCGGCATCAAGGAGGAGACCCGGCGAAGCCGGGTCGGGGGACAGCCGCGGAGCAGAGCGCACCGCGTCCGCAAGCCCGCGAGGTCGATACCGGAAACGCTGGCGAGCCAGAACCACTCGTATGATCGTTCCACCATGAACATCATCATCTTGGGCGCCGGCCGCGTGGGCGAAAGCGTCGCGGAAAGCCTGGTTTCCGAGCAGAACGACATCACCGTCATCGACCAGGACCCGGCCCGGCTGCGGCTGCTGGAAGAACGGCTGGACCTGCGGGGGGTGGTGGGCAACGGCATCCAGCCCTCGGTGCTGCGCGAGGCGGGTGCCCAGGACGCCGACATGGTGATCGCCTGCGCCGCCAGCGACGAGTCCAACCTGGTGGTCTGCAAGGTGGCGCACGACATCTTCAACGTGCCCAGCACCATTGCCCGCCTGCGGTCCCCCGAGTTCATCGAAGGCGATCCGCTGCTGGGCAAGAGCGGTTTCGCGGTGGACCATGTGATTTGCCCCGAAGAGTCGGTGATGCGCTACATCCACCAGCTCATCAGCTACCCCGAGGCCTTGCAGGTGCTGGAGTTCGCCGACGGGCGCGCCAGCCTGATCGCGGTGCGCGCGACGCAGGGCAGCGCGCTGGCGGGCCACACCATCGGGGAGTTCCGCGAGCGCTTCCCGCAGGCCCAGATGCGCGTGGTGGCGCTCTACCGCCAGGACACCGAGGTGGAGGCCACCAAGAGCACGCGCATCCTCGCGGGTGACGAGGTCTTCGTGCTGGCCGACACGCAGAAGATCCGGTTCGTGCTCGGTGCCATCCACAACATCGACAAGCCGGTGCAGCGCCTGATGATCGCCGGCGGGGGCAAGGTGGGGCTGCGGCTGGCGCGCAGCCTGGTCGGCCAGTGTGAAGTCAAGATCATCGAGAGTGACAAGACGCGTTGCGAGTACTTGGCGAGCCAGTTGCCGTCCAGCATGCTGGTGCTGAACGGTGACGGGGCCGACGAGGACCTGCTGCTGGAAGAAAACGTGGGCGAGATGGACCTGTTCCTCGCGCTCACCAGCGACGACGAAGACAACATCCTGTCGTCGATGCTGGCCAAGCGCATGGGGGCGGGGCGTGTGATGTCGCTGATCAACCGGCGCGCCTACGCCGACATGATGCAGGGCAGCACCATCGACATCGCGATCTCGCCGTCGCAGACCGTGATCGGCGAACTGCTCACGCACCTGCGGCGTGGCGACGTGGTGGCGGTGCACAGCCTGCGCCGGGGCGCGGCCGAGGCGCTCGAAGGTGTGGCGCGCGGCGACCTGAAAACCTCCAAGCTGGTGGGCCGCAAGGTGGAAGAGATCAAGCTGCCCAAGGGCGCGCGCATCGGCGCCATCGTGCGCGGCGAGGGGCGCGGCTCGGAGGTGCTGATGCCGCACCATGACAGGGTGATCGAGACCGACGACCACATCATCATGTTCATCCCCCACAAGCGGCTCGTGCGCGAGGTCGAGAAGCTGTTCCAGGTGGGCGCCACCTTCTTCGGGTGACCCTGCGATGCTGTTCACCCTGCTGCCCGCCCTCGCCATCTTTTCCCGCATCCTGATCGGCTTCTCCCCCACCTTTCTCGTGCCGCTGGCCTGGGCCTGGTTCCTCGATGCCCACCACCACCTGCTGGTCTGGGAGGCGGGCTTTGCGCTGAGCCTGGGCAGCGGCGTGGTGCTGTGGTGGCTCACACGCAGCCACCGCCGCGAGCTGCAGGCGCGCGACGGCTTCTTGCTGGTGAACCTGGTGTGGCTGCTGCTGCCGGCCTATGCCGCCATCCCGCTGATGTACACCGTGCCCGACATCACCTGGGTCAAGGCCTATTTCGAGGCCATGAGCGCGCTCACGGCCACGGGCGCCACGGCACTGAGCGGGCTCGACAGCCTGCCGGTGTCGGTCAATGTGTGGCGCTGCTTCCTTCAGCTGATCGGCGGCCTGGGCATCATGCTGCTGGTGGTGGCGGTGCTGCCCATGCTGGGCCTGGGGGGCTATCAGGTCTACAAGACCGAGACGCCGGGCCCGATGAAGGACGCCAAGTTCACCCCGCGCATCTCGGAGACCGCCCGCGGGCTCTGGAGCGTCTACTTCGGCTTCTCCGTCGCTTGCCTTCTGGCCTACCGCTGGGCCGGCATGGGCTGGGCCGACGCCTTCATGCACATGTGTTCGACCATGGGGCTGGGCGGGTTTTCACCTTACGACGCCAGCATGGGGCATTTCAATTCGCAGAAGGTCGAGTGGGTGGCGATGGTGTTCATGGCGCTCGCGGGCATCAACTTCGTGCGCTATTTCGTTGTCATCCGTGGCCGCACCTTGCGCCCGATCACGGCCGACCGGGAAATCCGCACCTACGTGACGGTGCTGTCGATCTCGATCCTGCTGGTGGCCATCCTGCTGACGGCGCACGGCGTCTATGGCGATTTCGCGCAGTCGCTGCACAGCAGCGCCTTTCACGTGCTGTCGCTCGCGACCACCACCGGCTATGCCTCGACCGACTACGCGCAGTGGCCGGTGTTTGCGCCGGTGCTGCTGATGTTCCTGGGCTCGTTCGTGTCCTGCGCCGGCTCCACGGGGGGCGGCATCAAGATGGTCCGCATGATCCTGCTGATCAAGCAGGCGCGGCGCGAGCTGGTGCGCATCGTGCATCCGCGGGTGGTGAATCCGGTCACGCTCGGGGGCGCGGTGCTGCCCATGTCGGTCATGACCGCGACCTTCGGCTTCATGCTGATCTATGGCGCCACGATCATGGGCCTGACCATGGTGCTGCTGTTCACGGGGCTCGACCAGGTGACGGCGTTTTCATCGGTCGTGGCCACGGTCAACAACATCGGCCCGGGCCTGGGCCTGGTCGGGCCAGCCAGCAACTTCGGCGTGCTCACCGATTTCCAGATCTGGGTGCTGACCTACGCGATGTTGCTGGGGCGGCTGGAGTTGTTGAGCGTGCTGGTGCTCTTCACCGGCGCCTTCTGGAGGAGGTAGAGAGCACCCCCCGCGTCGCCTTCGGCGCCACCCCCCTCAAGGGGGGCGGCACTGGCGGCCCGGCAAAGCCGGTTCCGCGGTGCCCTCGGTTTGAGGCACGTCATTCCTCGTGGCGCACTTCAGTTCGGTGCTGCGGGAATGGTCAATCCCTTGGCCACCGCTGGCCGCGCGACAAACGCCGCCACCACGCGCTGCACCTCGGTGAACTCGGCGTAGCCCACCAGGTCGCCGGCCTTGTAGCGCTCGACCAGGTTGCGCACCCAGGGCCAGATGGCGATGTCGGCGATGGTGTAGTCGTCGCCCATGATCCAGGCGCGGCCTTTCAGGCGGTCGTTCAACACGCCGAGCAGGCGCTTCGATTCGGCGGTGTAGCGGTCGCGCGGGCGTTTGTCTTCGTAGTCCTTGCCACCGAAGTTGGTGAAGAAACCGACCTGGCCAAACATGGGGCCGACACCGCCCATCTGGAACATCAGCCACTGCAGCGTTTCATAGCGCGCGGCGGGCTCGGTGGGCAGGAAGCGGCCGGTTTTTTCGGCCAGGTAGACCAGGATCGCGCCCGACTCCCACAGCGCCAGCGGCCGGCCACCCGGGCCGTTCGGGTCGAGGATGGCGGGAATCTTGTTGTTCGGGTTCAGCGACAGGAACTCGGGCGAAAACTGGTCTTGCGTGTCGAAGGACACGCGGTGCACCTCGTAGGGCATGCCCAGCTCCTCCAGCAGGATCGACACCTTCACGCCGTTGGGCGTGGGCAGGCTGTAGAGCTGCAGGCGGTCGGGGTGGGTGGCGGGCCACTTTTTGGTGATGGGGAAGGCGGACAGGTCGGTCGTGGTGGTCATGGTGCTTTGGCTCCTCGTTGGACAACGCCCGACACGCTACCATCGCCACGCTCCGCGTGCTGGTCGCCGCTAACATGGACCCGCTCAAACAAGGAGACCGCCATGCCCATCACCAAAGGATTCCGCGCCCTCGTGGACGAAGCCACCGCGCAGATCACCACCTACAGCGTCGAGCAGGTGCGCGAGCGCCTGCAGGCCAACGACCCGACATTGCAGATGGTCGACATCCGCGACCCGCGCGAGCTGGAGCGCGAAGGCACCGTGCCCGGCGCCTTGCTCGCACCGCGCGGCATGCTCGAATTCTGGGTCGACCCGGACTCGCCGTATTTCAAGCCCGTGTTCGCCGACGAGCGCAAGGAGTTCGTGCTCTTCTGCGGCGGCGCCTGGCGCAGCGCACTGGCGGCCAAGGCCCTGCAAGAGATGGGCATGAGCAACGTGGCCCATGTCGAAGGTGGCTTTGGCGCCTGGGCCAAAGCCGGCGCGCCCACCGAAACCATGGAAGCCCACAAGGCCCGCCACGCGGCGCGCAAACCGGCCGCATGAGCGCAGCGCCGGGCCGTTCCCAAGCAAGCTCGCACCGCAGCCCGAAGGGCGAAGGACCTCCATGACCGAGTTCATCCCGTGCCCCTGCGGGCGAGCCGATGCGCGAGGCAAGGTCCTGGCGTTCGACGCCTGCTGCGGCCGCTACCTCGACCACGACACCCCCGCGCCCGACGCCGAGAGCCTCATGCGCTCGCGCTACAGCGCCTTCGTGCTGAGCCGCGTGGCCTACCTGAGCGCCAGCTGGCACCCCAGCACCCGGCCCGCCGAGCTCACGCTGGAGCCGGGCCAGAAATGGCTCGGCCTGGAGGTCAAACGCCACCGCGTGATCGACGCCGACCACGCCGAGGTTCAGTTCGTCGCGCGCTCGCGCGTGGGTGGGCGCGGTGTGCGCCTGAGTGAGACCAGCCGCTTCGTGCGCGAAGGCGGGCGCTGGTTCTATGTGGACGGAGATCTGAAGTGACGATGAGACGTGACATCGCGAAATTTGAAGCCGTGCTGTTCGATTGCGACGGCGTGCTCGTCGACAGCGAGCCCATCACCAACGGCGTCTTGCGCCAGATGCTCAACGAGGCTGGCTGGGCGCTGAGCCCGACCGAATGCGAGCGCATCTTCATCGGCAAGGCCGTGCGCGACGAGGCCGCGCGCATCGAGGCCGAGACCGGCCGGCCGCTCACCGACGCCTGGATGCGCGCCTTCTACGCCCGGCGCGATGAACGCCTGCGCGCCGAGCTGCAGACCGTGCAGGGCGCGCTCGACGCCGTGATCGCCGCCCACGGCCACACGGCCGGCCGCATCGCCTGCGCCTCCGGCGCCGACCGGCCCAAGGTCGTGATGCAGATCGGCATGGCCGGCATGTCGCCGTATTTCGGCGACCGCATCTTCAGCGGCCACGACCAGCCGCGCTCCAAGCCGCACCCCGATGTGTACCTAGCCGCCGCCGCCCACCTGGGCGTGGACCCCGTGCGCTGTCTCGTGATCGAAGACACCGCCACCGGCGCGCAGGCCGGCCTCGCGGCCGGCGCCACCGTCTGGGGCTACTGCCAGCACGGCGACGGCCGCGCCTTCGAGGGCCTGCCGGTAGCCCGCGTCATGCGGCACATGGCCGAACTCGCGCTAGCACTGCCCGCTCTGCGGTAAAAACGCGCCATGCACCTCACCCGCCGCCAACTGTTGGGCCACAGCACCGCCTTGCCCCTCTCCCCGCTTCTGCGGCTCATGCCGCTGGCCGGCCTCGGCCTCGCCGCCTGCTCCAGCGTCGAAACGACGAGCGTGCAGGCGCGCCTGCTCGGCAAATCCATCACCGTCATCAGCACCATCGGCACCACGCTGCGCCTCTCGTGGCGGGGCACCACCGTGTTCAACAACGAGCATGGCGAAGCCTTCGTGCCCGACTGGGGCTTCAAGGAGCAGCTCGAAACCCGCACGGTGGAGCTGCTCAGGGCCTCAGGGCGTTTTTCCAGCGTGCAGCGCGCCACCATCACCTCGACCCGCCGCGAGGAAGCGCTCAAGGAACTGAAGGAACTCAAGACGCCGACCGACCACGTCTTGCTGATCTCGGGCGCGCCGTCGGCCGACAGCATCTGGGCCACCAAGGAAGGCTTCTTCGGCCTCGGCATCGCGCAGCGCAGCATCCTGCAACTAGGCACCGAGTCGGTGGCCCACGCCTCTCTGCGGGTGGACCTGCTTGTGCCCAGCACCTTCGGCGCTGTGCTCGGCGAAGCCACCGTGACCACCGCCCAGCGTGTGCCCGCGCCCGCGCTGCTGCGCGGCCCGCGCCTGAACGACGAGCACGCCGCCGCCGCGCGCGAATCGCTCAAGGTGCAGGTGGACGCGGCGGTGCAGAGCCTGGTGAACCAGCTGGGGCTGGGGAAGGCGCCCGCGCCGGTGGCACCGCCTGCGGCACCGAAGCCGATGCCTGCGCCCGCAGTGGCGCCCGAGAGGCCGCTGGTCAATGGCTTGCCTGTGACCTCGCCGAACGTGGAAGGTCGGGGCATTCCCGCGCCGTCGAGCAGCGGGGTGGACATCCTGCCTGCGGGGCGCTGACAGAGGACCCTACAGCCGATCCAGTCCGACCAGCGCGGCGTGTTGCAGCAGCATGATGGTCTTGCCATCCTGGATCTCGCCCGCACCGATCATGGCCATGGCCCGAGCCAGCGGCAGCTCCAGGACCTCGATGTCTTCGCCCTCGCTGGCGTTGCCGCCACCGCCGCCCACGCGGTCGTCGGCCTCGTACTCCGCCACGAAAAAGTGCAGCCGCTCCGTGACAGACCCTGGGCTCATGAAGGCCTCGAAGATCTTGCGCGGCATGCGCACGGCAAACCCCGTCTCCTCCTGCACCTCGCGCCGGATGGCGGCGTGCGGGTCCTCGTCGTCCAGCAGGCCCGCACAGGCCTCCACCAGCATGCCGTCGGCCAGGCCGTTGGCGAAGGCGGGAAAGCGGAACTGGCGGGTCAGCACCACCGTGTCCCGCGTCCGGTTGAACAGCAACAGGGCTGCACCGTCGCCCCGGTCGTAGGTTTCGCGGTGCAGCCGTTGCCAGCTTCCGTTGCTGTGGCGGTAGTCGAAGGAGGTCTTCTTCAGCACGAACCAGTCGTCGGCCAGGACGCGCTGTTCGACGATGCGAACGCGGTCGCTCGCTGGCAGGGGGATCTCGCGGTGGTGCGGGCGCGGCATGTCAGGCGGCCTCGCAACGATCGGGCAGCTCGCTCACGTCGAAGCACACCAGCAACCCCCGTTCGCGTGCCCGGGCCACGTCCATGTCAGCGCCTTTCGATTCGCCCGGGATGCGCAGCACCGCGTCGCAGCGCTCGATCAGCCGGTGCGCGACCGGGTACTGGTACCGCTGAAACACCCCGTCCCCATGGACCTTGCCGCCTGCGGCGTGAATGATGGGCAGCGCCACCCACTCACCCACGATCGGAAGGTGACCGCGCTGGTAGATGGGCAAGGCCTGGCTCTCCAGCCGCGCGCGGTTGGCGGCGATGCGCCCGGGGTCTCCACCGGTGCCGGACATGTAGGGCCCGGCGATGAGAACCAGGAGCGGATGGGCCCTTGGCCGGGGCGGGCGTGCAGTGATCGTCATCGTGTAATTTCGTGCAGTGTCGTGTAATATCACGCAATCGTAACGCGCCCGAATCCCTCGCGCAAGAGACCCGACGTCGATCCCCATGCTCACCGCCCAACGCAAACAGCTCATCCTCAGTCGCCTCGCCACGCATGGGCAGATCGTGGCCGGGGAACTGGCTGAAGAGCTCGGCACCTCGGAAGACACCATTCGGCGCGATCTGCGCGAGCTCGCTCAGCAGGGCAAGCTGCAGCGCGTGCACGGTGGTGCGCTGCCCGCGTCAGCGGCGACGGGCGACCTGAGGGTGAGAGAGCAGGTGTCGTCGCAGGAAAAGCAGGCACTGGGGCGCTTCGGGGCGCAACTGATCAAGCCGGGCCAGGTGGTGATCGTTGATGGTGGAACCACCGCCATCCAGTTGGCGCGACATCTGCCGGCCGACCTTCGCGCCACCGTGATCACCCACAGCCCCAACGTGGCCGTGGAACTGGCCGCTCACCGGCATGTGGACATCATCGTGCTGGGCGGGCGGCTGTTCCGGCACTCCATGGTGAATGTCGGCGCGTCGGTCATCGAGGCGGCTTCGCGCTTTCGTGCCGACCTGTTTTTTCTGGGCGTGACGGGCGTGCACCCCGAGGCGGGGCTCAGCACCGGCGATGCCGAAGAGGCCGATGTGAAGCGTGCCCTGCACGCAAGAGCGGCGGAAACCATCGTGCTCGCGTCGAGCGAGAAACTGCTCAGCGCCTCTGCCTACGTCATTGCGCCGATGAAGGCGCTGTCACTGCTGGTCGTTCCAGACAGCACGCGGCCCAAGACCCTGACGGCGCTGCGTGGGGGAGGCGTCAAGGTGCAAAAAGCAGGCTGAACCAGCGAATGAAGGGGTGATCCCGGTGTGCCGCAAGTTCAAAACCGCAGGTCGGGTGAAGGCGTGGGGTCCACCCCTTGGTCCAGCGCCGCTTCTCGCTCCACGCGCAGGGCCCGCCGGAAGGCCGGGCGGTCTTGCAGCCGCTGCCAGTACGCCGCCACCGCCGGGGGGAACTGCGCGTCCAGGCCCAGGTGGCGGGCGAGCACCAGGGCGTAGCCCACGGCCACGTCGGCGGCGGTGAAGCGGCCGGCGCACAGGTGCTCGTTGTGCTGCACGGCGGCGTCCACCGCGCGCAGCCGCGCCAGGAACCAGCGCGCGTAGTCGGCGGCCACCTGGGGTTGCAGGCGCTCGGGCGGTTCGAAGTGGGTGTAGCGCAGCACCAGCGTCTGCGGAAAGGTGAGCGTGGCGTCGCTCATGTGCAGCCAGTTCAGGTAGGCGCCAAAAGCCGGCTCGTTGGTCTGCACGTCGAGCCAGCCCGGGCTGTGGCGCGCCGCGAGGTACTGGCACATCGCGGCCGACTCGGTCATGCGGGTGGCGCCGTCTTCCAGCAGGGGCACGGTGCCCAGCGGGTTCAGGTCCAGGTAGGGGCGGGCGTGCACGCGCGGCGGGAAGGGCAGCACGCGCAATTCATAAGGCAGGCCCAGTTCTTCGAGCATCCACAGGGGACGCAGGGAGCGGGCGCTGACGCAGTGGTGCAAGACGATCATGGGGCGGGTTCCTGGTTCGTGCGGCGTTGCCTTCACACGCTTGAATGCAAAGCCGTGTCAGTGGCGTTTCTTGAATGGCCGCAGGTCGTGCATGCCGGGCAGGGCGCGTGGGTCGGTGCCCTCGGGGAAGATGCGGTGCTTCAGGATCTTCTGCGTGCCAGTGGTGGGGATCTCGGCCGCAAACCAGAGCCAGCCGGGGGCTTTGTAGTAGGCCAGCTGCTGGTGGCAAAAGTCGAAGAGCGCGCGCGCCGCCTCGGGCGTTTCACGGCCGTTGCGGTCTTTCAGCACCACGCAGGCCAGCACCTCTTCCTCGCGCACCTCGTCGGGCAGCGCCATCACCGCCACGTTGGCGACCCACGGGTGGGTGAGCAGCAGCGCCTCGACCTCGGCGGCGGCGATGTTCTCGCCCGAGCGGCGGATGATGTTCTTGCGGCGGTCCATGAAATGGAACATGCCGTCGTCGCCCCGGCTCACAATGTCGCCGGTGTGGAACCAGCCGCCGCGCCAGGCCTCGGCCGTGGCCTGCGGGTGGTCGAGGTAGCCGCTGAAAAAGTGCCGGCGCGGCGTGGCTTCGGAGTGGCGGATCACCAGTTCGCCGGGGGTGCCGTCGGGCAGCACCTGGCCGGCCTCGTCCATCACGCAGGCGTCCAGGCCCGGGCGTGCGCGGCCGAAGGCCCGGGTGCCGACCTGGCGTGGTTCGTGGCAGTCGCACAGGGGCCGCACCATCTCGGTCATGCCCCAGAGTTCGAGCAGCGGGAAGCCGTAGCGCGCCTCGAACTTCGCGTGCAGCTGGGGCTCGACGCCGGCGCCGTAGCCAAAGCGCACCTGGTGCGCGCGCTCCAGATCGCTCTCGGGCTGGTTGAGCAGCATGGGCACCACCACGCCGAGGTAGTGCACGATGGTGGCGTGGCTCTGCACCACCTCGGTCCACCAGCGGCCGGGCTGGAAACGGTCGGTCTGCACCTGGCAGCCGCCGCTGAGCAGCATGCAGTAGAACGACAGGATGGACGCGTTCACATGGAACAGCGGCAGCGGGTTGTAAAGGCGCTCGACGCCTTCGCGCACGGTCCCCAGGCCACCCTGGGTGGCGTACCAGTGGCCGGCGGCCAGCTCGTAGGTGTGCGAGAGCACGCAGCCCTTGGGCTGGCCCGTGGTGCCCGAGGTGTAGAGGATGCTGGCTGGCGTCTCGCCCACCGGTTCGCCGGGCCGGGCCGCGGCGGTTGGCGTTGGCAGGGGCTGGGTGTCCAGGCTTTCCAGCCAGGCCACGGCGGGCTGGTGGCGGGTCAGGGCCAGTGCCTCGCGCACCGCGTCGGCCCGCGAGGTCAGCGCCACGATCAGGTCCAGCCGCGCGTGGTCCACCACGTAGGCCAGCTCGCGCGGCCGGTGGTCCGGGTTGATGGGCACGATGCACACGCCCAGCGCATTGAGCGCGAGCTTGTGCAGCAGGTGCTCGGGCCGGCTCTCCAGGAACAGGCCCACGCGGTGGCCCAGGCCATAGCCGGCCGAGCGGTAGGCGGCCATCAGCGCGCGCACCTCGGTGGCCGCGTCGCTGTAACGGATCTCCCGGCCGGCGGGGTCGTGGGCGCGGGCGGGGTTGGCGGGCACGGCCAGCAGGCTGTGGCCCGCATAGCGCTCGCAGGCCGCGAAGAAGGCCTGGCCGATGGTGGTGTCGTCGTCGATGGCGATCATGGGGGCAGTCTAGGCAGGGTGGGGGTCATGGGCGCGCCATCGGGGTTGCAGATCAGGCCAAGGGTGGGTGAGCGGCTGGCATTTGCTTCCCCTCCCGGTGCCCTGGGTTGCGCCAAGTCCAGAATGGGGCCCATGACCGCCCTGCGAAAAAAAGCCCCTCCGCTCACACGGCGCAGCCCCCGCCAGGTGCGGGCGCACGAAACCCTGGCTGTGATCCTGGAGGCGGCCTGGCTCCTGCTCCAGCAGCGGGGGCTTGCGGGCTTCAACACCAACCGGATTGCCGAGCGTGCGGGCGTCAGCATCGGCACGCTGTATGGCTACTTCCCCAACAAGCAGGCCATTCTGGTGGCGCTGGCGCGCCGGCTGTTGCAGGCGGACCGGCAAGCCGTGGCGGATGCGCTGGAGGCTGCTGCAGCGCAGGGCGCGGACCCTGTGCGTTGCATCGTTCGCGTGCTGTTCCAGCGCCACCGGCAAGATGCGAGCCTGCGCAGAACCTTGCTGAGTGCCTATCTCGGCGCCGGGTTGGCGGGCGACGACGCCGAGCAGGTTCGGGCGCAGGTGGGGCACATCGTGTCGCACCCCGGTGGTCCGCTGGCGGGCCGCTCCCTGACCGAGGCGCAGCTTTTTGTCGTCTCGCGCGCCGTGCTCGGCGTCGCCCGGGCATTGACCGAAGACGCGGAGGCACTGCCCGTGTCCGATCAGGCGCTGGAGGACGAGTCGGTTCGCCTGGTCCGCGCTTACCTGGCCGTCGCCGGGGGTTGAGCCTGGCGGGCGACGAGGGCCAGCAGCGCGGCAAAAACAGCGTCCTCGGCCGCCAGGATGTCGGGCTTACCGTAGTCTCCGGCCGTCATGGCGACCACCAGGTCGAGTTCGGGAACCACGAAGAGCCGTTGGCCTCCGTTGCCGATGGCTTGAATCACCGCCAGCGATCGGCCCGCCACCGTGTGCTCGCTGGTCCACCACTGGTGGCCGTAGCCGAAGCGGGCGCTGGCCCGGATGTGGGTCGAGGTGGTGGCCTGCACCCAGGCCGACGGCACCACTTGCCGCCCTTGCCATTGCCCACCCCGCAGCACCAGGGCGCCGATCTTCAGCAGATCGCGCGGGCGCAGGCGCAGGCCGGCGTACGCCATGGGGCGACCGCGCAAGTCACGGCTCCAGGTCCATGTCTGGATGCCGAGTGGCTGAAACAGCTCGGCATCGACCACTTCGGCCCATGGACGGCCGGTGGACCGTTCGATGACGTCGACCAGCACCGAGGTCAGGCCGCCGCTGTAGACGAAGGTCTCGCCAGGGCGGGCCACGGCGTCGCGCCCGAACACGGTGGAATAGAAAGAGCCCGTCCAGGCCAGGGGCGTCTGGTCGTCGTCGCGTGTGCGCCGCACGGGGGACGGCTCGTCCCATGCCAGTCCGGCGCTCATCGTCAGCAGGTCGCGGATGCGGATCGCGTTTTTCGGCGGTTGATCGAGCGCCGGATGTTCGGCGTACAGGGACGCGACCGTCGTTTCCAGTCCGGGGACTTCCTTGCGCGCCAGCAGGACGCCGTACACCAGGCCGACCACGCTCTTGCTGATGGAGCGCATGTCGTGCAGGTCATCGGGGCCGAAGTGGCGGCGAGATGACCAGAGGCTGTACAAGCCCCGGTCCTGGCCGCTGCGATAGCGCTCGGCGACGGTGCGGTCACCGCGCATGACCAGCACGCTGTGGATGTTGAGTCCATCGGTGTCAATCCGGTTCAGCGCAGGGCCCCAATCCACCTCGGCCGCCGCTGCTGGGTGGCTGTGAGGCAGAGGTGGCGTGTCTGCGGCTTGGGCTGCTGGCAGGGTCAACAGCGCGGCGGTGGTCATGGTGGAAAGCCAGGCGCGGATGCAGGGAGGTCTGGGCGGTTGCATCGCACGATTGTCGGCAGCGGGTTCCCGGCCGCCTACTCGCATTGGCGAGCAGCGGATTGAATACCGCGTTGGAAGAAAAGCGCCCAGGGAATCAAGGACTTGCGAGCGAATCCCTGGGCGGCGTGGGCCGCTGCTGTCAGGTCAACTCGGGTTTGGTTCGCTCACGGAGCGCCCCGCATCCCGCCATTCCCCCGGCGTCACCCCCGTCCAGCCCTTGAACGCGCGGATGAAGCTCTTCTCGTTCTGAAACCCGGCCGCTTCGGCCACCTGTTTGATGGGTCTGGCCGTGCGCTGCAGCCACTCGATGGCGCGCTGGAGCCGCACCTCGTCTTTCAGCGCCTGCAGCGTCGCGCCTTCGTCTTTCAGCTGCCGGTGCAGGGTGCGGGCCGAAGTGTTGAGCTGCTCGGCGAGGTCCTCTGCGTTGTGGGCGGCGAGGGGCTGGCTGGTGAGCACGTGGCGCACACGCTGCACCAGCAGGCGGTCGCGCCGGTAGGGGCGCACCTGGATGGGCAAGGCGCGCTGCAGCATCTGGTTCATCGCGGCTTCGTCGCGCTTGAGGGGCAGGGCGAGGTAACGCGCGTCGAAGCGGATGGCGGCCTCGGGCGCGTCGAACGTCGTGGGGCCGTCGAACAGCACGCGATAGGCCTCGGCGTGCGCTGGCGCGGCGAACGGAAAGCTCGCGCCCAGCAGCGGGATGCGCGAGTCCACGAACCAGCAGGCCAGGCCGAGGCTGTTGCGCAGCACCGAGACGAAACAGAACTCGCGCAGGCTGCCGTCGCCGCCCGGCGGGCGGTGTTCGGTGAGGCCGATGCTGGCCACGTCGCCGCTGGTGGTCACGGCGAGCGTGACGTCGGGCGTGAGCAGGCCGTGGTGGCGGCACCAGCGTTTCAGGGCCACGCCCAGCGTGGGCGCCGACAGCGAGGCGCGCGCGAGCATGCCGTAGCTGCCCCAGGGCAGGGGCCGGGCAAACCAGCCCAGGGCTTCATCGTTCAGCTCGCGCATGGCCGCGCCCGACACGGCTTCCATTTGCGCCGCGGTGATGTGGCCCACCCGCTGCTGCAAAAGGGCTGGCGCAATCTGTGCCTGCGCCAGCGCGGGTGCCGGGTCCATGCCGCGCAACCGGTACGCGCGCACAATGGCTCGCACAAAGGCCATGGGCGTGGCGGCGCGCGCCATGCGCAGATCGCTGCGGGAACCCGGTGGGGGTGGGGTGGGGCTGGGCATGGCCGGCAGTGTGCCTCAGCGGCGGCACGATTTGCAACCATTCTGGCAACCGGTGCCCGGCACGAGCTTCTATGCTTGCGTTTGACGCCCGGCCCGATCCGGGCGACCGCCTTCGGAGGAGACACACCCATGAGCGCAGCCCTTTCAACCGCCGCACCGCTGGTGCACAGCCTGGCGCGCGGCGCGACCGACGTGCCGCTGATCGAGCAGACCATCGGCGCGTTTTTCGACGCCATGGTGGCGCGCCAGCCCGAGCACGAGGCGCTGGTGAGCGTGCACCAGGGCCGGCGCTACACCTACCGCGCGCTGCAGGCCGACGCGCAGCGCCTGGCCAGCGCGTTGCTGGCGCAGGGCCTGAACCCGGGCGACCGCGTGGGCATCTGGTCGCACAACAACGCCGAGTGGGTGCTGATGCAGCTGGCCACGGCGCAGGTCGGCCTGGTGCTGGTGAACATCAACCCCGCCTACCGCACGTCCGAAGTGGAGTACGCGCTCAACAAGGTCGGCTGCAAGCTGCTGGTCACCATGGCGCGCTTCAAGACCAGCGACTACCTGGGCATGCTGCGCGAGCTGGCGCCCGAGTGGGCGCATGGCCAACCGGGTGCGCTGGACGCCCAGCAGTTGCCGCACCTGAAAACCGTGGTCTGGATCGACGAGCCGGGGAAGGGCGCCGAAGAGGTCGGCCTGATGCGCTTCTCGGCGCTGCTCGCCCAGGGCGACGCCGCCGACCCGCGCGTGGCGCAGGTGTCGGCCACGCTCAAGGCGAGCGACCCGATCAACATCCAGTTCACCAGCGGCACCACCGGTTTCCCCAAGGGCGCCACGCTCACGCACCGCAACATCCTGAACAACGGCTTCTTCATTGGCGAGTGCATGAAGTTGACCAAGGCCGACCGCCTGTGCATCCCCGTGCCGCTGTACCACTGCTTCGGCATGGTGCTGGGCAACCTGGCCTGCTTCACCCACGGCTCGACCATCGTCTACCCCAACGACGGCTTCGACCCGCTGACCGTGTTGCAGACGGTGCAGGACGAACGCTGCACCGGCCTGCACGGCGTGCCCACCATGTTCATCGCCGAGCTGGACCACCCGCGTTTCAAGGAATTCGACCTCTCCACCCTGCGCACCGGCATCATGGCCGGTTCGCCGTGCCCCACCGCCGTGATGCAGCGCGTGGTGAGTGACATGCACCTGTCTGAAATCACCATCGCCTACGGCATGACCGAGACCAGCCCGGTGAGCTGCCAGAGCAGCACGGACACGCCGCTGGACCGACGCGTCTCCACCGTGGGCCAGGTGCAGCCGCACCTGGAAGTGAAGATCGTGAACCCCGACAGCGGCGAGGTGGTGCCGACCGGCCAGTCGGGCGAGCTGTGCACGCGCGGCTATTCGGTCATGCACGGCTACTGGGACGACCCGGCCAAGACGGCGGAGGCCATCGACGCCGACGGCTGGATGCACACCGGTGACCTCGCCACCATGGACGCCGAGGGCTACGTCAACATCGTCGGCCGCATCAAGGACATGGTGATCCGCGGTGGCGAAAACATCTACCCGCGCGAGATCGAAGAATTCCTCTACCGCATGCCGCAGGTGCAGGACGTGCAGGTGGTGGGCGTGCCCGATGCCAAATACGGCGAAGAGCTGTGCGCCTGGGTCATCGTCAAGCCCGGCCAGACGCTCGATGAAGACACTGTGCGCGCCTTCTGCAAAGGGCAGATTGCGCACTACAAGGTGCCGCGCTACATCCGCTTCGTGGACGCCTTCCCCATGACCGTGACCGGCAAGATCCAGAAGTTCAAGATACGCGATGCCATGAAGGACCAGCTCGGGCTGGCCGAAGCAAAGACCGCCTGAGATGAAATGCCCCCCTGCGCCGCTTCGCGTCTTCCCCCGGTGGGGGACCACGCCTGTGGCCCGGCAAAGCCGGTTCCACGGCGTGTGCTGGACGGTGCGCCTGACGCTCTCCAATTTGGGTAACTGATATGACGATCCTCGACACCAAACTCAACGCCCGCTCCGCCGACTTCCAGGCCAACGCCGCCGCCATGCGCGGGGTGGTGGACGACCTCAAGGCGCAGGTGGAAAAGGCCACGCTCGGTGGCGGCGACGCGGCGCGCGCCAAACACACCGCGCGCGGCAAGCTCCTGCCGCGCGACCGCGTGCAGATGCTGCTGGACCCGGGCACGCCCTTCCTGGAGCTGAGCCCGCTGGCCGCGATGGGCATGTACCCGGACCGCGACGGCAGCGACAGCGCGCCCTGCGCCGGTGTCATCGCGGGCATCGGCCGCGTGAGTGGGGTGGACTGCATGATCGTCTGCAACGACGCGACGGTGAAGGGCGGCACCTACTACCCGCTGACCGTCAAGAAGCACCTGCGCGCGCAGGAAGTGGCGCAGCAAAACAACTTGCCCTGCATCTACCTGGTGGACTCGGGCGGCGCCAACCTGCCGAACCAGGACGAGGTGTTTCCCGACCGCGACCACTTCGGTCGCATCTTTTTCAACCAGGCCAACATGAGCGCCAATGGCATCGCGCAGATCGCGGTGGTCATGGGCTCGTGCACGGCGGGCGGTGCCTACGTGCCAGCCATGAGCGACGAGACCATCATCGTCAAGAACCAGGGCACCATCTTCCTGGGCGGCCCGCCGCTGGTGAAGGCCGCCACGGGCGAGGTGGTCACGGCCGAAGACCTGGGCGGTGGCGACGTGCACACGCGCCTCTCGGGCGTGGCCGACCACCTGGCGCAGAACGACCTGCACGCGCTGGCCCTGGCGCGCCAGGCGGTGAAGAACCTCAACGCGCGCAAGGTGCCACCGATCACGACCATCGACCCGGTCGCGCCGCTGTACCCGGCCGAGGAGCTGTACGGCGTGATCCCGACCGACACGCGCAAGCCGTTTGACGTGCGCGAGATCATTGCCCGCATCGTCGATGGCAGCGACTTCGACGAGTTCAAGTCGCGCTTCGGCACCACCCTGGTCTGCGGCTTCGCGCGCATCGAAGGCATGCCGGTCGGCATCATCGCCAACAACGGCATTTTGTTCAGCGAATCGGCGCTCAAGGGCGCGCACTTCATCGAACTGTGCTGCCAGCGCAAGACGCCGCTGGTCTTCCTGCAGAACATCACCGGCTTCATGGTCGGCCGCAAGTACGAGAACGAAGGCATCGCGCGCAACGGCGCCAAGATGGTGACGGCTGTGGCCACCGCCGCGGTGCCGAAGTTCACCGTGATCATCGGCGGCAGCTTCGGCGCCGGCAACTACGGCATGTGCGGCCGCGCCTACAGCCCGCGCTTCCTCTGGATGTGGCCCAACGCGCGCATCAGCGTCATGGGCGGCGAGCAGGCCGCGAGCGTGCTGGCCACCGTCAAACGCGACGGCATCGAAGGCAAGGGCGGCAGCTGGAGCGCGGAAGAAGAAGCCGCGTTCAAGGCGCCCATCAAGGAACAGTACGAGGTGCAAGGGCACCCCTACTACGCCACCGCCCGCCTGTGGGACGACGGCGTGATCGACCCGGCCGACACGCGGCGCGTGCTGGCGCTGGGGCTGAGCGCTTCGCTGAACGCGCCGATCCCTGAGACGAAGTTTGGACTTTTCCGCATGTGATGTGTATGATTTTCTGATTTCATACACATTTAAGGAGGTTCGACATGCGAACCAATATCGTGATCGACGACAAGCTCATGGCGGATGTGATGGCCAGTGGCGACTTCAAGACCAAGCGCGAGGCGGTGGAAGAGGGCTTGCGCATGCTCAAGCGGCGCAAGGTCTATGACGGTTTGCTGGCCTTGCGCGGGAAGTTGCAGTGGGACGACTCCGACGAGGGCTGGGCAAGGTACCGGGCGGAACAGCAGGCCTTGAAGATGGCAGGCTCGCCTTATGACCGCGACATTGACGCGGCAGCAGATGTCCAGGCGGTCGTTCACCCGCAGGCGCTTCAAGAGCCAGCGCCGCCATCGCTGGCGGTCAAAGCCCGAAAGAAACCATGATTCTGGTGGACTCCAGCGTCTGGATTGATTTCTTCAACCAGGCCCAAACCCCGGAATGCCTGCAACTGGTGCGCTGGCTGGAAGCTGGCGATGTCTCCGTTGGAACGGCCGATCTGGTGGTGTTTGAGGTATTGCGCGGCTTCCGCAACGACAAAGCGTGTCTGGCTGCCCAGAAACTGATGCTGGAGCTGCCCGTGATGGACATTGGCGGAGCGGCCAACGCGCTCAGCGCGGCGGCGCTGTACCGACGTCTGCGCGCACAGGGCCGCACCGTGCGCAGTCCGATCGACGTGCTGCTCGCCAGCTACTGCATCACCCACGGCCACACGCTGCTGCACCGGGACGCCGATTTTGAATCGCTCAGAACTTTGGGAGGGTTGGACACATGGCCGCAATGAGCCCCTCTTTGAGTCCCTTTCACACCCACTTCACCCGACAGGCGCGTTACCACGTCTGGGCCACGCACCGCCTGCTCGACGCGGTTTCCCGTCTGACCGATGAAGAGTACCGGCGCGACGTGGGCCTGTTCTTCAAGAGCATCCACGGCACGCTGAACCACCTGCTGGTGGGCGAGCACCTGCTCTGGTACGCGCGCTTTTCCAAAGGCGCTTCGCCGCTGCTGGCGCTGGATGCGGAAATCGAACCCGACCGCGAACGCCTGGGCCAGGCGCTCAAGGGCGGCGCCGCCAACTGGGAACACCTGATCGCCAGCTGGCCCGCCGAGCGCTTCGACGGCCAGCTGGACTACCAGACCATGAAGGGCGTGCCGCAGTCGCTGCCGTTCGCGGCCACGCTGGCGCACGTGTTCAACCACGCCACCCACCACCGCGGCCAGATCACCGCCGCGCTCACCGCCCTGGGCCAGCCCGGCCCGGAGCTGGACTGGGTGTACCACCTGCAACTGGAAGCCGCCGAGGCGAAGAATTCGTGAGCACCGCCATGACCCCAGCCCTGACCATCGCGGTGCAAGACCGCATCGCCCGCATCACGCTCAGCCGCCCCGAGGTGCGCAACGCCTTCAACGACGAAGTGATTCAGGAACTCAAGGCCGCATTTGAAGCCGTGAGCGAACGCGACGACGTGCGCGCCGTCGTGCTCGCAGCCGTGGGCCCGGCCTTCTGCGCCGGGGCCGACCTCAACTGGATGCGCCGCATGGCCGACTACACGCGCGACGAAAACGTGGCCGATGCGGGCCAGCTCGCGGCCATGCTCCAGACCATCTACGAATGCCCCAAGCCCACCATCGCGGCCGTGCAGGGCGACGTGTTCGCCGGTGGCATGGGCCTGGTGGCAGCCTGCGATATGGCTGTGAGCGTGGACACGGCGACCTACTGCCTGAGCGAAGTGAAGCTCGGCCTGATCCCGGCCACCATCAGCCCCTACGTGATCCGCGCCATGGGCGCGCGCGCCTCGCACCGTTACTTCCTCACCGCCGAGCGCTTCAGCGCGCAGGAGGCGCACCGCATCGGCTTCGTGCACGAGCTGGTGGGCGCCGAGGCGCTGGACGCGAAGGTGAATGAACTGGCCCAGGCGCTGGTGAGCGCCAGCCCGGCCGCCGTGCGCGCCTGCAAGCGGCTGGTGCAGGACGTGGCCGAGCGCACCATCGACGCCGGCCTGATCGCGGCCATGGTGCAAGGCATTGCCGACATCCGCGCGAGCGAACAAGGCCGCGAGGGCGTGCAATCGTTCCTGCAGAAGCGCAAGCCCGCGTGGCTGGCGGGCTAGGCGGTTGCTTCCCTGAAGGAGAACACCATGGACGCACTCTGGACCACCCTCGTCAACTGGCTGCACGGCCTGGGCCTGCACGCGGGCACGGGCGTGGTCCATGAAGTCGGTGGCCAGGTGGTCGAGGGCGTGAGCGCCGCCGCCGGCCAGCTCGACATGCCCAGCCTGCTGGCGCTGGCCGCCGCGCTCGGCTGGGTCAGCGGCTTCCGGCTCTACGCGGTGGTGTTCATCGTCGGCATCGCGGGCTGGGTCGGCTGGATTCCGCTGCCCGAAGGCCTGCAGGTGCTGCAGCACCCGGCCATGCTCATCACCAGCGGTGCACTGCTGTTTGTGGAATTTTTCGCTGACAAGATTCCTGGGCTCGACTCGCTGTGGGACATGGTCAACAGCGTGATCCGCATTCCCGCCGGTGCCGCGCTGGCGGCTGGTGCGCTGGGCGCTGACGGCAGCACCATGGCCCTGGTGGGCGCGCTGCTCGGCGGCACGCTCGCGGCCAGCAGCCAGGCCGCCAAGACCACCACGCGCGCGGCCATCAACACCTCTCCCGAGCCCTTCTCCAACATCGCCATGAGCCTGGTCGAAGACGGCCTGGTGGTCGGCGCGGTCTGGCTGGCCACCAACCACCCGCTGGTGTTCGGCGTGCTGCTGGTCATCGCCGTGGTGCTGATGTGGATCGTCACCTGGATGCTGTTCAAGTTCCTGCGCGCGGTGTTCCGCCGCGCGCAATCCCTGTTTTCTTCTGCTACCGCCTGAGGCCTCGAATGTTCACCAAGATCCTGATTGCGAATAGAGGCGAGATCGCCTGCCGCGTCGCCGCCACCGCCCGCCGCATGGGCGTGCGCACCGTGGCCGTGTACTCCGACGCCGACGCCAGCGCCAAACACGTGGCGGCCTGCGACGAAGCGGTGCACATAGGCGGCAGCGCGCCGAAAGACAGCTACCTGCAGTGGCAGCGCATCCTCGATGCCGCCAAGGCCACAGGTGCCCAGGCCATCCACCCGGGCTACGGCTTCCTGAGCGAGAACGAAGCCTTCGCCAACGCCTGCGCCGAAGCCGGCCTGGTGTTCATCGGCCCGCCTGCGTCTGCCATCCAGGCCATGGGCCTGAAGGCCGAGTCCAAGCGCCTGATGGAGAGCGCCGGCGTGCCGCTGGTGCCGGGCTACCACGGCGCCGACCAGGACCCGCACATGCTGCAGCACGAGGCCGACCGCATCGGTTACCCGGTGCTGATCAAGGCCAGCGCCGGCGGCGGCGGCAAGGGCATGCGCGCGGTGGAGAAAGCCGAAGACTTTGCCGCTGCGCTGGCTTCATGCAAACGCGAGGCCATCAACAGCTTCGGCAGTGACGCGGTGCTGGTGGAGAAATACGCCCAGCGCCCGCGCCACATCGAGATCCAGGTGTTCGGCGACACGCACGGCAACTGCGTGTACCTGTTCGAGCGCGACTGCTCGGTGCAGCGGCGCCACCAGAAGGTGCTGGAAGAGGCGCCCGCGCCGGGCATGACGCCCGAGCTGCGCCAGCAGATGGGCCTGGCGGCCGTGGCCGCGGCGCGCGCCGTGAACTACGTGGGTGCCGGCACGGTGGAGTTCATCGTGGAGCAGCCGCCCGAAGGCGGCATGCGCTTCTATTTCATGGAGATGAACACGCGCCTGCAGGTGGAGCACCCGGTGACCGAAGCCATCACCGGCCTCGACCTGGTGGAGTGGCAGCTGCGCGTGGCCAGCGGCGAGCCGCTGCCGCTGACACAGGAGCAGCTGCACATCGACGGCCACGCCATTGAAGCGCGCATCTGCGCCGAAACGCCGGACAACCAATTCCTGCCCGCCACCGGCCGGCTCGACGTCTACCGCAAGCCCGCCTGCACCAGCTTCGAACGCGGCTCGGTGCGAATCGACGACGGCGTGCGCGAGGGCGACGCGATCAGCCCGTTCTACGACTCCATGGTCGCCAAGCTGATCGTGCACGGCCGCACCCGCGCCGAGGCGCTGGCCCGGCTCGACGCCGCGCTGGCACAAACACGCATCGTCGGCCTGTCCACCAACGTGCAGTTCCTGCGCCACGTGGTCGCCAGCCCCTCGTTTGCCCAGGCCAACCTGGACACGGCGCTGATCCCGCGCGAAGCGGGCGTGTTGTTCCACCAGGACAAGGTCGGCCGCAACCTCGCCGTGGCCGCCGCCGTGGCGCAGACGCTGCTGGCCGAGCGCGCGAGCGAAGGCAAGGACCCGTTCTCGCGCCGCGACGGCTGGCGACCTCATGGCCTGACGGTGCGCCGCTTCGACTTCGAATACCAGGGCGAGGCGATGCAGGCGAGCCTGACCTACCTGCACGACGGCGCGCTGCAACTGGCATTCGGTGAAACCAGCGGCCTGCTGGCCTTCGATGCCCTGCCTGCGGAAAACGGCACGCTGATGGACCTGCGCTTCATGGGCCAGCGCCAGACGGTGCAGACCTGGCAGCGCGAAGAGATCGTGCACATCTTCTGTGCCCTGGGCGCCACCCAGATCACCGAACTCGACGCGCTGGCCCACGCCGGCGAAGCGGCACACGACGTGGGCCGTCTCACCGCGCCCATGCCGGGCAAGGTGGTGTCGTTCTCGGTCAAGGCCGGCGACGTGGTGAAGAAGGGCCAGCCCCTGGCGGTGATGGAAGCCATGAAGATGGAACACACCATCGCCGCGCCGGCCGACGGCACGGTGGCCGAGCTGCTCTATGCGCCGGGCGACCAGGTGGCCGAGGGCGCGGAGTTGCTGAAGATCGCTGCAGCAACCGCGTGACAGCGCTGGTCTTGCTGCTTGGCTAAGCTTGCCGCATGAACATCACCTTCTGCTGCACCGACACCAAAGCCGAACCCTGGCTCGATGGCTTGCGCGCCGCACTGCCCGGCGCACAGGTCGAGGTCTGGCAACCCGGCGCGCCGCAAGCCGACCACGCCGTGGTCTGGGCGCCACCCCAACAGTTTCTCGACGAACAGCAGGCGCTCAAGGGCCTGTTCAACATCGGAGCCGGGGTGGACGCGCTGCTCAAGCTGCGCCTGCCGCCCGGCGTGAAGGTGGTGCGTCTCGATGACGCGGGCATGTCGGTGCAGATGGCCGAGTACGTGTGCCACGCGGTGATCCGGCACTTCCGTGAATTCGACGGTTACGAGGCCGACGTGAAGGCGGGCCGGTGGTCGTACCGCAAGCCGCGCGAGCGCCAGGACTTCTCCGTCGGCGTGATGGGCCTGGGCGTGCTCGGCGAGCGCGTGGCCCAAGCGCTGCGGGTGTTCGAGTTTCCGGTGCACGGCTGGAGCCGCAGCCACAAGGCCATCGAGGGCGTGGTCACGCACAGCGGAGAGGCCGGGTTCGATACCTTCCTCTCAAACTGCCGGGTGCTGGTGAACCTGCTGCCGCTCACGCCCGACACGCGGGACATCCTGCGCCGCGAGACGCTGGGGCGCCTGAAGCCCGACGCTTATCTCATCAACGTGGCGCGCGGCGCGCACCTGGTCGAGGACGACCTGCTCGCGCTGCTGGAGAGCGGCCACCTGGCCGGCGCCACGCTCGACGTGTTCCGCACCGAGCCGCTGCCCGCCGAACACCCGTTCTGGAACCACCCGAAGATCACGGTCACGCCACACACCTCCGCGCGCACGCTGCGCGAGGAAAGCATCGCGCAGATCGCGGGCAAGATCGCGGCGCTGGAGCGCGGCGACCCGGTGGCCGGGGTGGTGGACCCGGTGCGCGGATACTGAGAGGCGGAGAGATGAGCTCCACGACCTCCACCTCCACCGTTCGCCGGTTCTTCGGCCTGCTGGGCTGGATCCTTCTGGTGCCCAGTGCCCTGACCGCGCTGGGCTCGGCCTGGCTGCTGGCCTCCAGCCTGAACTTCTCGGGCGAGATGCAGACGGCACAGGGTCGCGTGGTGGGGCACCACGACAGCTTCGTGGGAACGTCGACCCGCCGCGCGTTGGCCCAGCAGAGCATCGTGGAATTCGTGGCCAGCGATGGCCGCACCCTGCGGTTCACGGATTCGGTGCTGCGGCAGCTGCAGGCGGTGCACGAGGTCGGCGAAACGGTCACGGTGCGCTACCCGGCTCACGATCCGTCCAGGGCCGAGATCGGCAGTTCCGGCATGTTGAAGGTCTTCATCGGCTCGGTCCTGCTGCTGTTCAGCGGCGTCGGCATGGCTGTCGGCTGGCTGTTGCTGCGCCTGCGACCCAGGCCGGGCGATGCCACCGCCATGGCCTGAGGCCGGCCGCTCCCACCGGGCCGGCGGCACCCATCCGGGGGTCACCGCCCTCTGATAGGCTGTTCCGCTTTCATGTCACCAGGGATGTCCTTCATGCACCGTTGCCTCTCGCGCCCCCCGGCGCTGTTTCCCGCCCTGATCGCCGCCGCGCTCGCGCTCGGCGCCTGTTCGGCGAAGGACGAACCACAGGCCGTGTCCGCCCCGACGCGCGACGCCGCGCCCGAGATGTCCGCCAAGATGATGGCGGGCGCGCCCGCGCCCATGGCTGCCGCGGCGGGTGGCGCCGAGGCCGTGTCGCCGCGCCACATCGCCGTGAGCCACGCGCTGGAGGTGGTGGTGCCGGCCGCGCAGATCACCGAGGCCTGGAAGGCCGTGGCCGACACCTGCGCCAAGCTCGATTGCGAGGTGGTGTCCTCGTCCGTGCGCAAGGAGCTGCGCGACCAGCCCGGCGGCGCCGAGCTGGAGATGCGTGTGAACCCGAAGGACGCGCCGCAGCTGCTGGGCCAGATCGACGGCGTGGGCCGTGTGGCCTCGCACAACACCAGCAGCGAAGACAAGACCGCGCAGGTGGTCGATGTCGAGGCGCACATCAAGAACCGCACCGAGTTCCGCGACAGCCTGCGCGCGCTGCTGCAGCAACCGGGCGCCAACCGCAAGCTGTCGGACGTGCTGGACATCCAGCAGACCCTGTCGCAGACCCAGGCCGAACTCGACAGCCACGCCACCCAGCTCAAGCTGCTGATGCAGCAGACCACGCGCCAGCACGTGCAGGTGGCGTTCCGCCCCGAGGTCACGCTGACCGAAGGCCGCGCCGCCAACCCGATCTGGACCGCGCTGCGCGACGCCGGTCAGGTGATGGCCGACAGCGTCGCCAGTCTGATCACCCTGGTGGCGGCGTTCATTCCCTGGCTGGTGCTGCTGGTGCCGCTGGGGTGGGCGCTGCGCCGCGCCTGGGCCTGGCGGGCACGCCGCCGGGCGCCGCCCGCCGCCTGATTTGTCCTGAAAGAGGTTTCCCCATGTCCATGTCCATGCCCACCCGTGTCCAGCTCATCGACGTCGGCCCGCGCGACGGCCTGCAGAACGAAAAGCAGCCCGTGCCCGCCGCGGTCAAGATCGAACTCGTGCACCGCCTGCAGGCCGCCGGCCTGAAAGAGATCGAGGTCACCAGCTACGTGAGCCCGAAGTGGGTGCCGCAGATGGCCGACAACCACGAAGTCATGAGCGGCATGCGGCGCCAGGCGGGCGTGCGCTATTCGGTGCTCACGCCCAACCTCAAGGGCTTCGAGGCGGCCCTGATCGACCAGCCTCACGAGATCGTGGTGTTCGGCGCGGCCAGCGAGGCCTTCAGCCAGAAGAACATCAACTGCTCCATCGCCGAGAGCATCGAACGCTTCGCGCCCGTGGTCGCGGCGGCGAAGGCGGCCGGCATCGCCGTGCGCGGAGCGATGAGCTGCACCGTGGGCTGCCCCTACGAAGGCGAGATATCGCCCGAGCGCGTGAGCTACCTCGCGGGCCTGATGAAAGGCATCGGGGTTGAACGGGTGGACGTGGCCGACACCATCGGCGTGGGCACGCCGCGCAAGGTGCAGGCCGCCCTGGAGGCGACGCTGAAGCACTTCGAGGTGGACCACATCAGCGGCCACTTCCACGACACCTACGGCCAGGCGCTGGTCAACACGATGGCCTCGCTGGAGCTGGGGGTCTGGAACTTCCAGTCCTCCGTGGCCGGGCTGGGCGGCTGCCCCTACGCCAAGGGCGCCACGGGCAATGTGGCGACCGAAGACGTGGTGTACCTGCTGCACGGCATGGGCATCGAAACCGGCATCGATCTCGACGCGCTGGTCGACGCGGGCCAGTACATCAGCGAGTTCCTGGGCCGCCCCAGCGGCTCGCGCGTGGCGCGCGCGCTGCTGGCCAAGCGGGCCAGCGCGTGAAGTGAAACACCCCCGCCGCGCTTCGCGCGACCCCCTCAAAAGGGGGCGGCACTGACCGTCCGTCCTGAGCTTTTCGAAGGGCGGCCCGGCGGTGCCCTGGGTGGCCCCGTTTCATGCGGCGGGGTTGCGCTCCGGTGCCCTGGATAACTGATTCGGCTCTGAGTCAGCGGTCCGTGGCCAGCCAGGTGCGCACCTGGCTGCTGGTGGCCTGCGTGACGCCGGGCAACTGGCTCACGACATAACGCGCCTGATCGACATCGCCAGGCTGCTGGGCCCAGCCTTGCAGGCGGGCCGTGCCTTGCGACACCTCGACGGTGATGTCCTTGGCCTTGTCTCCCATGGCGCTCACCAGGGCCTGCTGGGCGCTGGCGGCGGTGGTCGTGGCGTCGGCGGCGTGGGCCTGGATCGATCCGGCAAGACCCAGGGCGATGGCGAGGGCGGCGAGAGGGGCTTTCATGGTGCGGTTCCTTTTCATGAAGTGGGCGCGCCACCGTTGGGCGGTGGGCGGCGGTTCCGGGGAACGGTTGGAATGCCGGTGGCCGGGTTCGTTCACTGTCCGGAAGGCACCCAGGGTGAATACCTGATGAGCGGCAAAGCTGTGCGGTGATGGTGTCACGGCGTCTGTGCCCGGCCCGGCCTACCGCCCCTCGAACTTCGCCGCGCGTTGGTCCAGCCGGGCGCGCATGCCCTCGTGTTTGTCGGCCGTGGCGAAGGTGGTCTGGAACGCCGCGCGCTCGAAGGCCAGGCCGGCAGACAGCGGCGTTTCCATCGCCATCAGCACCGACTCTTTCACCAGCCGCAGCGCCACCGCCGGCAGCGCCACCAGTTGCGCGGCCAGGGCCAGCGCGCGCGGCTCGACCGCCGTGTCGTCCAGCACCTCGCTCACCAGGCCCCAGCGCTGCGCGGTCTCGGGGTTGATGGGGTCGCCCAGCAAGAGCATCTGCAGCGCGGCGTGTTTGCCCACGGCGCGCGTGAGCCGCTGCGTGGCGCCGCCGCCGGGCATGATGCCGACCTTCACCTCGGGCTGACCGAAGCGCGCGCCGTGCCCGGCCACGATCAGGTCGGCGTGCAGCGCGAGCTCGCAACCGCCGCCCAGCGCGTGGCCGTTGACCGCCGCGATCACCGGTTTGCTGCAGGCGGCGATGGCGCCCCAGAGCAGGTCGTGGCGGCGCTGCAGCAGGTCCACCGGTGTGGCGTCCACGTACTCGTTCAGGTCGGCGCCGGCGCAGAAGGCGCGGGGGCCACCGGCCAGCACGATCACGCGCACCGAGGCGTCGAGGTCGAGCCGGCGGAAGGCCTCGGCCAGCGCGCGGCGCAACGCCAGGTTGAGCGCGTTGAAGACCTCGGGCCGGTTCAGGCGCAGCAGCGCCACGCCCTCGGCCGGGCGCTCTTCCAGCAGGATGTCTGGCGGGGTGTCGCTCATGCCGCGTCTCCCGTGAACCGGGGCGCGCGCTTCTCGAAGAACGCGGCCACGGCCTCGGCGTGGTCGGCCGTGTGGTGCGCCAGGCCCTGCAGGCGGCCGGCGGCGTGGAGTGCTTCGTCCAGCGTGCCGGTGCGCGCCTGCTGCAGCAGCTGGCGCGTCCAGCGCAGCACCTGCGGCGGGTTGGCTGCGATGCGCCCGGCCAGGCGGAAAGCCTCGTCGAGCAAGGCCTCGGGCGCGACCACGCGCGACACCAGGCCGAAGCGCAGGGCCTCTTCGGCGTCGATGGCGTCGCCGGTGAGCGCCATCTCGGCCGCGCGCGCGTGGCCGATCACGCGCGGCAGCAGCCAGCAGCCGCCGTCGCCAGGGATGATGCCGACCTTCACGAAGCTCTCGGCGAAGCGCGCGGTGGTGGAGGCGATGCGCAGGTCGCACATGCAGGCCAGGTCGTTGCCCGCGCCGATCGCCGGGCCGTTGACCGCCGCGATGATGGGCACCTGCAGCGCCTCGAACGCGCGCGGGATGCGCTGGATGCCTTCGCGGTAGCGCTGCGCGATCTCTTCGGGCGAGCCAGCGAACATGCCGCTGCGGTCGCGCATCTCGGCCACGTTGCCGCCCGAGCAGAAGGCGCTGCCCGCGCCGGTGAGGATGGCCACGCGCACGTTCAGGTCCGCGTTCAGCGCGGCAAAGGTCTGCTCGAAGGCCGCGAACATGGCCTCGCCGCTCAGGGCGTTGCGTGTGTCGGGCCGGTTGAGGGTGAGCAGCGCGACGTGGCCGCGCTGTTCGAGGCGGATGGGTTCGTTCATGCTTTGGTTTCCACGTTTTCAATCGCCATGGCCACGCCCTGACCCACGCCCACACACATGGTGATGAGCGCGTAGCGCCCGCCGCTGCGCTGCAGCTGCCGCGCGGCGGTGAGCACCAGGCGCGCGCCGCTCATGCCCAGCGGGTGACCGAAGGCGATGGCGCCGCCGTTCGGATTCACGTGCGGCGCGTCGTCGGGCAGGCCGAGCGCGCGGGTCACTGCCAGGCCCTGCGCAGCGAAGGCTTCGTTGAGTTCGATCACGTCGAAGTCGCCGATGCGCAGACCGGTCTGCGCCAGCAGCTTGTGCACGGCGGGTACCGGGCCGAAACCCATCACGCGCGGCGCGATGCCGGCGCTGGCGTAACCGATCACGCGGGCGACGGGCTGCAGGCCGTGGCGCTGCACGGCCGCTTCGCTGGCCATGAGCAAGGCGGCGGCGCCGTCGTTCACGCCCGACGCGTTGCCGGCGGTGACGCTGCCGTTTTGGCGGAAGGCGGGTTTGAGGCTCGCCAGGCTCTCGGCCGTGGTGTCGGCGCGCGGGTGTTCGTCTTCGCTGACCGGTGTCACCGCGCCCTTGCGGCCGGGCACCTGCACCGGAACGATCTCCTGCGCCAGCACGCCCGAGCGTTGGGCAGCTGCCGCGCGCTGCTGGCTGCGCAGCGCAAACGCGTCCTGGTCGGCGCGCGAGATGCCGTGTTCTTCCGCCACGTTCTCGGCCGTCTCGCCCATGGCGTCCACGCCGTGCAGCTGCACCATGCGCGGGTTCACGAAGCGCCAGCCAATGGTGGAGTCGTGGATCTCGGCGTGGCGCGAAAACGCCGCCGTGGGTTTGGGCATCACCAGCGGCGCGCGGCTCATGCTCTCCACGCCGCCCGCGATGGCGAGCTGCAGGTGCCCGCAGGCCAGGCCGCGCGCGGCCTGCGCCACGGCCTCCAGCCCCGAGCCACACAGCCGGTTGACCGTGATCGCCGCCGCCGTCACCGGCAGGCCCGCGAGCAGCGCGCTCATGCGCGCCACGTTGCGGTTGTCCTCGCCCGCCTGGTTCACGTTGCCGTAGACCACCTCGTCGAGCTGGTCCCAGTCCAGCCCGGGGTGGCGGACCATCAGGGCCTGCATCGGCAATGCACCGAGGTCGTCGGTGCGGATGCCGGAGAGCGCGCCGCCGTAGCGGCCGATCGGCGTTCGCACGCCGTCACAAAGAAATGCGTTCATCACAAAGAAGATTCGGAAGAAACGAAGGGAAGTTCAAACCAGGACGCCGCGGAACCGGCTTCGCCGGGCCGCCAGCGTCGCCCCCCTGGGGGGGTGGCGGCGAAGCCGACGCGGGGGGGGTTACAAGCCGAGCAAGTGCTCGGCGTTCCCGTGCATGATTTTTTCCATCACCTCGGGCTTGTAGCCCAGCTCGTCCCACTCACGCAGGATGCGCTCATAGGGCAGGCTGGGGTAGTCACTGCCGAACATGATCTTGTCCTGCAGGCGGCCGCGGATGTCCACCTTGAGGTTGCCCGGGAAGTGCTTGGGCGCCCAGCCCGACATCTCCCAGTACACGTTGCCTTTGTGCAGAGCCACGGCCGTGGTCTCGTCGACCCAGGGCCAACCGGGGTGGGCCATGATGATCTTGAGGTTCGGGAAATCGGCCGCGAGCTGGTCGATGTGCTCGGGGTGGGCGTGGCGCACCAGCGCGCCGTTGCCGCCCGGCATGCCGGCACCCATGCCGGTGGTGCCCACGTCCACCATCACCGCCGCGCCCATGGCGTTGATCTCTTCGAACAGCGGGTAGTGGCGGCGGTCGCTCACGGCGAAGTGCTGCATGATGGGGTGGAAGTGAAAGCCGATGAAGCCCAGTTCCTTGATGGCCTTGCGGGCCTGGATCATCGCGATCTCGCCCTTGGCCGGTTCCACCGCGCCCCAGCACTGGATCACGCGCTGCGGGTGGCGTTTCCACATGCCGTGCACGTACTCGTTGGTGCAGGGCGGGGCGGCCACGGTGGTCTCCAGGTCGAGCGCCACGAGGCAGGCCTCGACGCCCGCGCCGGTGAACTCGGCGATCACGTCCTTTTCGCTCTTGCCCACCCAGTCGCGTTTCCAGTAGCGGGCGAGTTCGGCCGGGTAGGGCCCTTGTGATTCGATCCAGGTGGGGGTGCCCGGGTAGCAGTGCAGGTCGATGATGCGCATGGTGTGTCTCTTGTGGTGTGGGGTCAGTGGGCGGTGGCGGCGGAAGCTGCGGCAGTTTGTTCGGCCTGCAGCTTCTGGGCGACCAGTTCGCCCAGCGCTTTCTTGGACACCTTGCCGAAGGTGGAGACCGGGAAGTCGGGCAAGACCTCCAGCCGCTCGGGCAGCTTGAACTTGGCGATCTCCTTGGTCAGCAGGAAGCCCACCAGTTCCTTGAGGTGCAGGGCCTTGCCCGGCTTGAGGATCACGAAGGCGCACATCTTTTCGCCCATGGCCGGGTCGGGCATGGGCACGCAGGCCACGTTCTGCACCGCGGGGTGCATGAGGATCAGGTTCTCCACCTCTTCGGCGCTGATCTTTTCGCCGCCGCGGTTGATCAGGTCCTTCTTGCGGCCCTCGACGATGTAGTTGCCGCTCGGGTGCTTGCGCATCAGGTCGCCGGAGCGGTAGAAGCCCTCGGGCGTGAACTGGCGCGCGTTGTACTCGGGCACGCCGTAGTAGCCGCGCAGCGTGTACGGCCCGCGCACGGTGAACTCGCCCACCTCGCCGTCGGGCACGGGGTTGCCTTCGTCGTCGAGCAGAAGCACCTCGTCGTCCTCGCACACCGGGCGACCGCAGGTTTCCAGCTTGACCTCTTCGGGGTCGCTGGCGCGCACGAACATCAGCGTGCCTTCGGACATGCCGAAGTTCTCCTGCACGAACACGCCGGGGATCAGCGCACGCGTCTTGGCGCGCACCTCGGGCTGCATGCGCTGGCCGCCGCTCTGGATCACTTTCAGGCTGTCGAGCCGATGGTCCTCGACCGCCGGGTCGTTGATCAGGCGGATCAGCAGCGCGGGCACGACCTTCAGGTGCGTGACCTTGTGCTTTTCGATCAGCGCGCACATCTCGGCCGGCCGCGTGTTGCCGTGCAACACCACCTTGGCGCCCTTGAACATGAAGCCCTGGATGCCGGGGCAGGCCAGCGGCAGGTTGTGCGCGATGGGCAGTACCAGCAGCAGCGTGGAATCGGCCGTGATCTCGGTCACCTCGGCGGCCACCTTGGAGTTGTAGGCGTAGTCGTTGTTGGTGCGCGGGATCAGCTTGGGGATGCCGGTGGTGCCGCCCGAGAGCTGGAAGATGCAGGGGTCGGTCGGGTCGATTTTTATGTCGGCCAGGCGCGAGGCCGGCAGCGTGGCGGGCTTCTTGATCAGCTCGCGCAACGACACCTCGCCCGCGCCGGCCTCACCCAGCACGATGCGGAACCTCAGCGACGGGTTCTCGGCCTGCACGCGGGTGATCACTGGCGCAAAGGCGAAGTCGCCCGACGTGTCGGGGTAGACCGCCGTCGTGGCGCCGGACAGCTGAACGAACTGGCTGATCTCGGCGTAGCGGTGGGTGACCAGGGCCGCGATGGGGATGCAGCCGATCTTCTGCAGCGCGAAATACAGCACCACGAACTCGTGCACGTTGGGCAGCGTGGGCACCACGCGGTCGAGTGGCTGCAGGCCGAGTTCGAGCAGGTTGAGCGCGAGGTTGGAGCTGACGCGGTCGAGCTCGGCGTAGGTGTAGATCACGTCGCCGTCGATCAGCGCCACGCGGTCCGCGTGCTGTCTGAACACCGCGTCGAATTCCTGCGCCAGCGACCGGTCCTGCCAGTAGCCCTTGGCGCGGTAGCGCGCGGCGTAGTCGGGAGGAAAGGGAACGAATCCTTCAAGCATGGAAGTCTCCTGAAAAACAAAGAACGCAAGAGGTCTGGCCGGCGGTAACGCCCAGGGCACCGCCGGGCTGGCTTTGCCAGACGGCCAGTGCCGCCCCCTTGAGGGGGTCGCGCGCAGCGCGGCGGGGGTGGGTCAGGTTGAACTGGTGAAACCGCCGTCGATGACGACGACCTCACCCGTGACGAAGCGCATGCCGGTGATGAGGTTCAGCATCACCTCGGCCACGTCGTCGGCGGTCACGCAGCGCTTGAGCGGCGTGGCCTTGGCGCGGGCACCCATGAGCGCGTCGTACTTGTCGCCCAACATGCGTTCCATCCAGTCGCCCTCCATCCAGCCGGGGGCGACGGCGTTCACGCGGATGTCCGGCCCCAGGTTCCAGGCCATCATCTTGGTCAGGCTCACCACGGCGGCCTTGCTGGCGGCGTACGGTGGCGGCTGCGGGCCGGGGCGCAGGCCCACGATGCTCGCGGTGTTGACGATGGACGGCTCACCGCCCTGTTCCTTGCTTTTCCTCAGCAGCGCCACGGCCGCACGGCTCACCTGGAAGTTGCCGCGCACGTTGACCGCGAAGGTGCGGTCCCAGGCGTCCATGTCCAGGCTCTCCAGGTCCTTGACCTTCCAGGTCGCGGTGGTGCCGGCGTTGTTGATCAGCGCGTCGAGGTGACCGAAGGCCTCGCCCACCTTCGCCAGCATCTGGCGCACCGCCGCGTCGTCGCTCACGTCGCACTGCAGCAGCAGGGTTTGGGCGCCCAGGGCCTGGGCTTCTTCTGCCACGGCCTGCGCGGCCTTGGCGCTCGATGCGTAGTTGATGGCGACGTCAAAACCGGCGGCCGCGAGGGCCAGCACGGCGCTGCGGCCGATGCCGGTGCCGCCGCCGGTGACGAGGGCCTTTTTGCGGGTGGTCATGGGAAGGTGCTCCTGTCTCAAAAGGGATGGGCCGAGTTCGTCCCGGGCACCGGCTTGTCCGGTACCTTCGGGCCGAGAAAAGGGAAGGGCGGTTTACTGCGCTTGCACGCCGAGCTCGTTCACCAGGCGCTTCATCGCGCCCTGCTGCTGCACGAAAAACTCGTGCGCGCCGGCCACGCTGTCCTGGCGCGGGTACACGCCCATGTCGCCCAGGCGGGCGGTCACCTCGGGCGAGGCGGTGATGCGGTTCACGTCGGCGTTGATGCGCTCGACGATGGCGGCCGGCGTGCCGGCGGGCACGATGATCTGGAACCAGCCGATGGCCTCGTAGCCCGGGTAGGTCTCGGCCACGGCCGGCACGTCGATGCCCGGCAGGCGCTTGGCCGATGTCACCCCGATGGCGCGCAGCCGGCCCGACTTCACGTGCTGCAGCAGGCCGGGCACGCCGTCCACGGTGAGCGTCGCGTCGCCCGACAACACCGCCGTCACGGCCTCGGGCGGCGCGCGGAAGGGGACGGTGAACAGGCCCATCGCGCCCGCCTTGCTGACCATTTCACCGGCCAGGTGGGGGAGCGAATTGAGCTGCGGTGCCGCGAAGTTCACCTTGCCGGGGTGGGCCTTGGCGTGCTTCGCCAGATCGGCCACCGACTGGATGCCGCTGCTCGACGGTACCGCGAGCATCAGCGGGCTGATGCCCACCGTGGCGGCCGAGGTGAGGTCGGTGTCGGGGTTGAACTGGGGGTTCTTGAACACCAGCGGCGTGATGGTGCCCATGGCTGCGGGCACGAAGCCGATGGTGTAGCCGTCCGGGGCCGAGCGAGCCAGCGCCGACATGCCGGGGATGCCGCCCGCGCCGGGCTTGTTGTCCACGATCACGCCCTGGCCCCAGGCGGCGGCCAGCTTCTCGCCCACGATGCGGGCGATCACGTCGGGCGCGGCGCCGGCACCGGCCGGCACGATCAAACGCACCGGCTTGCTGGGCCAGGCCTGGGCCATGGCCTGGGTGCTGGCCAGCGCAAGCAGGGAGAGGGCGGCCTGCAGAACGCCGCGCTTGGAAATCAGGGTCATGTCGTGTCTCCGGATCGTTGGTGTGGTGAGTCCCCGGCATCGGGGCTGGAGCGGACTGTAGGCACGCACGCCGTTTCAAATAAGATGGCGCGATCCACAAAGCGATTCACAAATCGCATCCCCCCTGTCGCACACACCCGCCCATGAAACTCGACCAGTTGCAGCACCTGATGGCCATCGTCGAACACGGCAGCCTGCGCTCGGCGGCCAAGCGGCTGGACGTGCCGCAGCCCGCGCTGACGCGCAGCGTGCGGGCGCTGGAGAGGGAGCTGGGGGTGAGCCTGTTTGCGCGCCAGACCACGGGCATGGTGCTGACCGCCGAAGGGGTGCGCTTTCACCGGCGGGCCTGCGTGATCACCAGCGAGGCGCGGCGCGCGCGCGAGGAGGTGCAGCAGCCCGGGCCCAACTACGAGGGCACGGTCTCGGTGGCGCTGTCCATCATGCCGCACCTGGGCATGCTGCCCGACGCGCTGCCGGTGTTCCGCCGCACCTACCCCAAGGTGAAGCTCAACCTCACCGAGAGCCTGATGCCGGCGGTGGAAGGCGCGCTGCGCGACGGCAGCGTGGACTTCTACCTGGGCGCCGCGCCCTGGCTGAAACCCGCGCCGGGGCTGGCGCTGCAGCACCTGTGCGACAACACTCGCGTGGTCGTCTGCCGCAAGGGGCATCCGCTGGCGCGGGTGCGCAGCCTCAAGGCGCTGGCGGGCGCCGAGTGGGCGACCACCACCATCGACCACAACGCCGAAGAAGACCTGGCGCGGCTGTTTGCTTCCCACGGGCAGGCCGCGCCGCGCGTGATGTTGAGCGCGCACTCGGCGCTGTCGGTCGAGGTGGCGCTGGTGCAGACCGACCTGCTCGCCATGCTGCCCAAACAGTGGATGAGCTTTGCCATGACGCGCGACCTGCTGGACGTGATTCCCGTGCGCGAGCGCCTGCCCGCGCCGGCCATTGTGTTGGTGCGCCGGCCGGATTTGCCGTTGTCGCCGCCTTCGGAGTTCTTCTGCGACGTGCTGCTGCGCGGCCTGCCGCGCGGCTGAGCCTCAGCGCGCCACGGCGCGCCGGATGAAGTCGCCCAGCGGTCCGCTCACCGTGGTGTCGGCGGTGCCGATGGAGGCGCCGGGCGAGAAGTGGTTGTGGTGCCGCCACCAGTGCAGCGCGGGCTGGAAGCCGTGTTGCCCCACCAGCCGCGCGAACAGCTCGCCGGCCTGCACCTGCATCTGCAACAGGTCGCGTTCGGCGGCGGCGACCAGCAGCGGGAAGGGCGCTGCGTCGATCTGCTCCACGACGCTGGCCTCGTCCCAGGTGGCGGTGTCGGGGCCGAAATAGGCCTCGTTGCGCGGGTCGGGCGAGGGGATGTGCAGCGCCTCGCGTGCGAGCCCTTCGAGCCGTGCGTGGTAAGGGCCGGAGAGCAGGGCGGCGCCGGCGATGCGCCAGCCCGGCGGCTGGAAACGGCGCATCAAAGTGGCCGCGGCCACGTGCGCCGCACCCGCCGATTCACCCACCAGGACCACACGCCCGGGATCGGCGCCCCAGGTCGGCGCCAGCGCCTGCAGGGCCAACCAGACGGCCGCCACGTCCTCGGGCCCGCTCGGCCAGCGGGCTTCGGGCGCGAGCCGGTAGTTGGCGAGCACCGTGACCAGGCCCTGCCTGGCGCCCCACCAGCCGATGTTGGCCCGGTCCTGTTTGTCGCCGCGCAGGAAACCGCCGCCGTGAAAAAACACCAGCAGGGGCGCCCCTTCGGGTGCCGGCCCAGCCGGCAGGTAGACGTCGAAGCGGTGGCGCGGGTGCCCGCCGTAGGGCAGATCTGGCCGGCAGCGCAGGCCGTCGCGTGGCTGTTCGGCGAGCCAGGGGGCGTACAGGGCCTGCACGCCCGGCGGGGTGGCGGCCGGGCCCAGGGCGGCGAGCGCGGCGATCAGGGCCGGGGGCATGGGGTCGTGGGGCGGCGGGGTGGTCATGCGGTGGGGTGGGGTCTGTGGTTCGCGCGATGGTGGCGCGGGACGGGGGTGCGGGGAAGATGGCGAACGGCACCGGGCGATCTGTTTCCGGCATCTCCCTGCGTCGGGCCCAGCCGCTTCCGGGCGCCCCGCAGCGCGCCGGGGCCTTGCAGAAACGGGCATCATCTCGGGCTGATCAAAACTTGGAGTGGGTTGTGGAACTGAACGTCTGGTTGGCCTATTTCGCGGCGGCCTGGGTGATCGCGCTGTCGCCCGGCTCGGGCGCGGTGCTGTCGATGACGCACGGCCTGGCCTATGGCGTGCGCCGCACGGGGGCCACCATCGTGGGCCTGCAGCTGGGGCTGATGGTGATCCTGCTGGTGGCCGGGGTGGGCGTGGGGGCGCTGCTGATGGCCTCGGCCACCGCCTTCACGGTGGTCAAGGTGGTGGGCGCGGCCTACCTGATCTGGCTGGGCTGGCGGCAGTGGGTGTCGCCGGTGGACCCGGCGCCCGCTGCGCCGTCCGGGTTGACCCAGGCAGCCGCGCCAGCGGCCCGCGACAGCGCCGGCCCCAGCGTCCGCGAGCGCGTGTTGCTCGGCTTTTTCACCAACGTGACCAACCCCAAAGGCATCGTCTTCATGGTCGCGGTGCTGCCGCAGTTCATCGACCCCGCGCGCAGCCTGGGGCTGCAGCTGCTGATCCTGCTGGTGACCACGGTGTTCACCGACGTGCTGGTGATGCACGGTTACGCGTTCCTCGCCTCGCGCGCGCAGCGCTGGCTGGCGACCGCCAAGGCGCGCCGCGCGCAGAACCGCGTGTTCGGCGGCGTGCTCATGGCCATGGGCGCGAGCCTGTTCATGGTCAAAAGAGCCGTGGCCTGAATGCCTGCGGCCGACCGATACCATTCGTGCGCATGAACGAACCCGTCTTGAACCCCCCCGAACGATCCGCCGGCGTGCAGCGCGTCACCGACGCCCTGGCCGCGCTCGGCCACCCGCACGCGCCCGTGATGCTGAGTGACGCCGCGCGCACCGCGCAGCAGGCGGCCGATGCCCTGGGCGTGGCGCTGGGCCAGATCGCCAAGAGCATCATCTTCCGCCGCAAGACGGACGACGTGGCCGTGCTCGTCATCACCTCGGGCGACCTGCGCGTGGACGAGAAGAAGGTGCAGGCCATCGTCTGCGCCGAGGGGGGCAAGCTGGGTCGGGCCGACGCTGATTTCGTGAAAGACAAGACCGGCTTCTCCATCGGCGGTGTCTCGCCGCTGGCGCACGCCACGCCGCCCGTGACGCTGATCGACGACCAGCTGTTCCGCTTCGACGTGATCTGGGCGGCGGCGGGCCATCCGCACGGGGTGTTCCGCCTCACGCCCCACGACCTGCAACACCTCACCGGCGCGCCCGTGCACGACGTGACCGTGCCCGCCATGCCCTGACCCCCATGTTCCTCAAGAAGCTGTTTGCCCGAACCCCGGCGCCCGTGCCCCGGGTGCTGCCCCTGATCAACCTCGAGGACGCGCGCGCGCGCCACGTGGACCCCGAGGTGCCGTCGCCCTGCATCTCGGTGTGCCAGATGAACCCCGCCACCGACCTCTGCAGCGGCTGCTACCGCACGGTGGACGAGATCGCGGCCTGGAGCGGGCTGGACGATCCGGAGCGGCTCGTCGTGTGGGAGCGCATCGAGGCGCGGCAGCAGCCCCAGGTGTGAACCGGCATCGGATCGAAAGGCCCTCACCATGACCGCGACCGACTTCGACCCCGCGCCCCCGTCCGTCACCCTGCACGAGCTGACCTTTTTCTACGACCCGATTTCGCCCTACGCGCACCTGGCGTTCGAGAGGTTGCCGCAGGCGCTCATGGGCCTGAGCGTGCACGTGCGCTACCGGCCTGTGCTGTTCGCCGCACTGCTGAAGGCACACGGGCAGCTCGGCCCGGCCGAGATCCCGGGCAAGCGCGAATGGACCTACCGGCAGATGGCCTGGCTCGCTCACCAACAGGGCGTAAGGCTCGACATGCCGGCGGCCCACCCGTTCAACCCGCTCTCGCTGTTGCGGCTGGGGTTGTGCACCGCCACCGACGACGCGCCCGGTGACACCAACCGCTACGTGACCGGGCTGCTGTTCCAGCACGTGTGGCACGGCGGGCTGGACGCCACCGACCCCGCGCGCCTGGCCGCGCTGCAGGCCCGGCTGCAGGACCACATGGCCGAGCGGCAAAAGCCCTGGCACGCGCCCGACAGCGACACCGTGAAACAGCGGCTGCGCGACAACACCGAGGCCGCGCTCGCCGCCGGACTGTTCGGCGTGCCGTCGATCGTGGTGAACGGGCGCGTGTTCTGGGGGCAGGACGCCCTGCCCATGCTGCGTGCCTGCCTGGACGGCGACCCCTGGTTCCAGTCCGGCGCCTGGGAGGCGGCGGACCAGCTGCCGGCCGGGGTGCGCCGAGGTTGATCCCCGCGGTTTTCTTGATCCGGCGCATGGCGCGGACCCCGGTGCTTGACTAGACTGCTCGCAGGTTGACGCCGCGTGCCACGTCGCGCGATGGGACCGCACCGCCATGCCCCTCACTCACAAGGAGATCCGCCATGTTCAAGAAAATCCTCGTTCCCACCGACGGTTCCGCGCTCGCGCAAAGCGCGGCCACCACCGCCGCCCAGCTGGCCAAAAGCCAGGGCGCTGAGGTGATCGGCGTCTATGTGATCGACCCCTTCCCCTACATCGGCATGGGCGAAGCATCGGCGGCCGGGCTTCAGTCTTACCTGACCGAGTCCCGCAACCTGGCGGGGCAGGCGCTCGACGCGCTGGGCAAGGTCTGCGCCGCCGAAGGCGTGCCCTTTGCTGGCGACACCATCGAGCGCAATGTGGTCTACGAAGGTGTGATCGAAACCGCCCAGGCCGAGGGTTGCGACCTGATCGTGATGGCTTCGCACGGTCGCCAGGGCATGAAAGCATTGATCCTGGGGAGCGTGGCTCAGAAGGTGCTGACCCACGCCAGTGTGCCGGTGATGATCGTCAAGGGGTGACGACGGTGCAGCGGCTTCGCCACACGCGGCGGCAGGAACACAGTCTTTTGGGTGACAAGTTCCTGGCCAGAGTGTAGCGATTCGTAACAGATGCGGGATGTGTAACGTTTCAAGGAACGGGGTCGGATGAGGCTACGTAGAGTCGCCTCTCATGCGAACGCACCTTCCACCCGATTCGTCCTTCTGTCCGACCGGTTTGTTGCGGTGGATGGCCTGCGTCAGCCTGCTGGCCGTGCTGGCCTCATGCGGAGGTGGAGAGGCCGAGAGAGGCGCTGGCACTGACACCGCCGCCAAGGCGTCGGCGGCTGCCGACGACGGCGGTGGCGCGCAGGGCTCCTTGTCGGAAGGATCGCCGTCGTCCTGGGCCGGGGTGATGGGCCCGATCGACGACACCCTGTCGAAGATCGGGATTTCGGGCGGGCCCAAGGCGCTCACCTCCCAGGGGGACGCTGTCAGGCTGGCCCATCAGGCCACGTTCGGCCCGACCGAGGCCCTGGTCCGAGAGATCGGGGAAGAGGGCGCCACGCACTGGATCGCCGACCAGATGAGCCTTCGGCGGACCTTCAAACGGTCGCTCACCGGCACCGAGGTCGTGCCGATGCCGCTGTCGCGCTACACCAGCGGTGGCACCAACGCGGTTCACAAACACACCAGCAGCACCGTGGAGTTCTGCCAGGGCAGGGGAGACAACTGCTGGCGCGACTGGTCATCGAGCACCCCGCTGGTCTGGGACTTCTACCGCAACGCCGTCAACAGCCCCGACCAGCTGCGCCAGCGCGTCGGCCTGGCCCTGCAGCAGCTGATGGTGGTGTCCAACTTCGAGGTGTCGGGTACCTACGGACTGCGCAACTACAACAACATGCTGCTGGACCACGCGTTCGGCAACTACCGCGACCTGTTGCGCAAGGTGATCCTCTCGCCGGTGATGGGCGATTACCTGGACCACGTCAACAACGACAAGCTGGCGCCCAACGAGAACTTCGCGCGCGAGCTGCTGCAGCTGTTTTCGCTGGGCACCTGCGAGCTCAACACCGACGGCACGCTCAAGAGCGGCGCCTGCATCCCGACCTACAACAACGAGCAGGTGCGCGCCTACGCCTTCGCGCTCACCGGCTGGACCTACCCCGCCGGCGGCGCGACGCCCTGGGGCTGCTGGCCACGGGGAGCGAACTGCCAGTTCTACGACGGCGACATGGTCACGGTGGCGGCCTTTCACGACACCCAGCCGCGCGCGCTGCTGTCGGGTGTTTCGCTGGCCTCGGGGCACAGCGCCGCCACCGCGCTCGACGCGGTGCTCACCAGCCTGATGAACCACCCCAACATCGGGCCCTTCGTCAGCCGCCACCTGATCCAGCAGCTGGTCACCAGCAACCCGAGCCCGGCCTACGTGCAGCGTGTGGTCACGGCCTTCAACACCGGTCGTTTTGATCGCTTCGGGAGGGGGGTCAAGGGCGACCTCGCGGCCACCGTGGCCGCCGTGCTCCTCGACGGCGAGGCCCGGTCGGCGGCGACCAGCAACGGCGGGCGCCTGCGCGAGCCCATCCAGCTGTTCACCGGCGCCGTGCGCGCCCTCAACGGTCGCACCGACGGCGACGCGCTGGGCTGGTGGTGGGGCGAGGAGTTGCGGCAACACGCCTTCCGCTCGCCCTCGGTCTTCAACTTCTACCCGCCGGACTACCCGGTGGCCGGCACGCCGCTGGTGGGGCCGGCCTTCGGCATCCACAACGCCAACACCGCGCTCAACCGCCTCAACTTCCTGAACTACCTGATCATGTGGGACGGCTCCAATCCCTCGTCCAGTGTGCCGAACGCGGTGGGTACCAAGGTGAACCTGAGCGCGTTCACGACCGATGCGACCAACCCGGAGCGGCTGGTGGACCGCCTGTCGTTGCTGGTGCTGGGCGAGCGGTTGCCCGATGCGTCTCGGAACGCGGTGCTCACCGCCGTGAGCAGCATCACGCAGAGCAACAGCGGTAGCGCTTACCTGACCACCCGCGTCAAGCAGGCCGCCTTCCTGGTGTTGGCCTCCCCGCAGTACCAGATGACCCGTTGAGATCCACATGACACACCCCCATTCCATGGAAGCGCTGCTGATGAACCGCCGTCGCTGGCTGAAGCTGGGCGGGGCCTCCCTCGCGGGAGCCTTCGGTGCGGGCAGCCTCTCGGCCCTGCTCCAGAACCCGGTCAATGCCCAGGCCGACGGCTACCGGGCGCTGGTGTGCGTGTTCCTCTACGGCGGCAACGACGGCATGAACATGGTGGTGCCGACCGACGCCACGCGCCATGGCCAGTACGCCGCCGTCCGGCAGACCCTGGCGCTGCCGCAAAGCAGCCTGATTCCGATCACCGGCACCGGCTTCGGCCTGCACCCGTCCATGACGGCGCTGGCCTCGGTGTGCAACGCTCAGAAGATCGTGCCGGTGATGAACGTGGGCCCGCTGTTCGGCCCCTTGACCAAGGCAGAGTTCCGCAGCCTGCCCGACACGCACCAGCTCATCCCCGACAACCTGTTTTCCCACTCCGACCAGCAGATCCAGTGGGAGTCGTCGAGCGCGACCTCGCTGGTGCGCACGGGCTGGGGCGGGCGCGCGGTGGACGCCATGATCACCGCGAACCCCTCGATGAACCCGGTGATCTCCGTGGGCGGCAACGGCCACTACGGCCTGTCGGCTTGGGGCACACCGCTGGTGCTGCCTGGCCCGGGTGGCACCTTCGGTGTCGACAACCTGACGAGCACGGGGGCCACCACCGTGGCGCGCAAAGCGGCACTGGAGGCGATGTATGCCTCGGCCAACCTGGGCAGCGCCAACGTGCTGCTGGGCAGCTACGCGCAACAGCAGCGCACGGCTTTCGAGATGTCGACCCGGCTCGGCACGATCGTGAAAGTCAGGCCCGCGCCGACAGCGCCCACCGCGATCGACACCGCGTTTGCGCCGCTCACCGACGCCAGCGGCAACATCACCACGCCCCTGGGCCGCCAGCTGTACCAGGTGGCCAAACTCATCCAGGGCCGCGCGACAGTGCAGGGCGACAAACAGATTTTCTTTGCGCAGCAGGGCGGCTTCGACACCCACAATGAGCAGATCGCCGCCACCAGCCTGGTGGGCGAGCACGCCCGGCTGATGCAGTCCCTGGCGGATGCCATGGCCTGCTTCTACAACGCCATGAATGCCATCAACATGGGCCACAACGTGACCCTGTTCACCCAGAGCGACTTCGGCCGGACCTTCGCGCCCAACAGCAGTTCCGGCACCGACCACGCCTGGGGCAACCACCACCTGGTCATGGGTGGGGCGGTCAACGGGGGCGCGGTCTACGGCACCTACCCGACCTTGGTGCTGGGTGGGCCGGACGATGTGGGCGAGGCCAGCTGGGAGCGGCAAGGCCGCTGGATTCCCACGACCGGCGTCGACCAGTACGCCGCCACCTTGCTCAAATGGTTCGGCGCCAACGACAGCCAGCTCAACACCATCCTGCCCAACCTCACCAACTTCGGTTCGGCCCGCGACCTCGGCTTCCTGGCCGCCTGATCGCGGGCGGCGGTGCGTTCACCGCCGGAAGCGGCCCGAGTCGTCGATGATGGACAGGTCGACGAACTCCAGGCCGGTGTGGTCGCTCGGGCCGTAGCCCAGCTCCAGCCCGCCGAGGTCCAGCTTCTTCAGGCCTTCCAGTGCGTCGCGCAGCTTGGCCCGCGTCGGGTTGGCGCCCGCGCGCTGCAGCCCGGCCACCAGCACCTTGGCGGCCGCATAACCCTCCAGCATCGCCGGACTCAGGCCTTCCAGGCCCTTGGCCTTCGCGAGGTCGCCTGCCTCCTTCACGATGGCCGCGGCCAGCGAACGCTCGTTGGGAAACACCTGGGTGACGATGGTGCCGGTCGCGTTGGCGCCCAGCGACTTCACGAAGCCGCCCGAGGCGTTGTTGGAGTTGGTGATGATCTGCGCCCGCGAACCGGCTTTGCGGATCGCCGCGATGCCGTCCGCGACGGCCACGCCCGACCCGATGAACAGCACGGCCTGGGCCCCCGAACTGGCCACCAGTGGTGCGAGGCGGCTGTAGTCGGGCTTGGCCCGGTCGAACTTCTCGATGAACAGCGGTGTCTTGCTGACGGAGGCAAAACCCTTCTGGGCGCCCTCGAGCAGGTCGGCGCCGAAGCTGTCGTCCACGTGCACCACACCGATGCGGTGAATGCCGATCAGGCTCAGGTGCTGCACCGCGCGCTCCGATTCGCGCTGGTAGGGCGCGCGCACGTTGAACAGCCAGGGGTGCGTGGGTTTGTGCAACGCCATGGCGCCGGTCGACGGCGCCACCAGTGGCACCTTGAATTCATCGAGCAGGGGAATGATGGCCTGGGTGTGCGGGGTGCCACGGGTGAGGAAAAGGCTGAGCACCTGCCGGTCGGTGATCAGGGTGCGGGCGTTGTCGGCCGCGAGTTTCGGGTCGAACTTGTCGTCCAGGGACTCAAGCTCGATCTTCTGTCCGTTGATGCCGCCTTTGGCGTTGATCGCGTCGAAATAGAGCTTCGCGCCATCGGTCGTCTCCTTGACCCCGGCGGCCACGGCGCCGCTGAAACCGGCGGTCTGGCCGATGCGCAGCTGTGCCCAGGTGGGGGTGGCCAGGGCCGAGAACAAGGCCGCTGCGGCGAGGGTCAGGCGCAGATGGCCTGGGCGGGGGGTGTTTTTCATCTCGTTGTCTCCTTCTGTGCACACAGTCTATGGGGCCGGTGCCGCTTGGGGATTGTGGAAATGACGTAACGCCGCAGCGGCCCGATGGCTGGCGCTCCTAGAATGTTTGCCTCTCCACCGGAAGCCCCTTCATGTCTGATGCGCACCCGCTCCTGAACCCCTCTTCTTCGCCCGAGCCTGGGGAGGCCGCGCAGGCCCCCGCAGAAACCGGGCTGATCCGCATCCGGGGCGCGCGCCAGCACAACCTGAAAAACATCGACCTCGACATCCGCACTGGTGAGCTCACGGTGGTGACCGGGCCCAGCGGCTCGGGCAAGTCCAGCCTGGTGTTTGACACGCTGTTCGCCGAGGGCCAGCGCCGCTACGTGGAGACCTTCAGCGCCTACGCGCGCCAGTTCCTCGACCGCATGGACAAGCCGGCGGTGGATCGGGTGGACGGCGTGCCGCCCGCCATCGCCATCGACCAGACCAACCCGGTGCGCAGCTCGCGCTCGACGGTGGGCACGATGACCGAGCTGAACGACCACCTGAAGCTGCTGTTCGCGCGCGGCGCCGACCTGTTCGACCGCGAGACCGCGCTGCCGGTGCGGCACGATTCGCCGGAGTCGATCTACGCCGAGTTGCAGAAGCGTTGTGTGGGATTCACCGCCGGGCCGCCCCAAGGTGAATCAGCCCCCTCGGGGGGCAGCGAACCACGCGCAGCGGGGAGCGTGGGGGCAAATGGTTCCGATCCCCGGCTGGTCGTGACCTTCCCGGTCGAGCTGCCCGCCAGCACCACACCCGAAGAAATCGAACAGTGGCTCTCTGCCAGCGGTTACACGCGGGTGCAGGCCGAACGGATCGTCCAGCGCGCTGCGCCGGCGCCCGATGCCAAAGCGGCGAAAGCCGCCAAAACCACCAAGGCCAAGGGTGCTGCGCCCAGCGAATCGGTGAAGGTGCTCGACGTGGTGGCCGACCGCTTCCGCATCGGCACCGCCGAGCAGGTGCGTGTGATGGAGGCCATCGAAGCCGGCCTCAAGCGCGGCAGCGGCAAGCTGATGGTGTATGTGCTGGGCGAGGAGGGAGCGAGCCGCCCCGACGCCGGGCCGCCCCAAGGCGGGGCAGCCCCCTCGGGGGGCAGCGAACCACGCGCAGCGGGGAGCGTGGGGGCCTCCATCGTCTGGCGGTTCTCGACCGGCCTGCATTGCCCCGAAAGCGACATCCGCTACACCGACCCGACGCCGTCGATGTTCTCGTTCAACTCGGCCGTGGGCGCCTGCGAGGCCTGCCGCGGTTTCGGCCGCGTGATCGGGGTGGACTACGGGCTCGTGATCCCGAACGACAAGCTCACCTTGCGCAACGGCGCGATCAAGATCTTCCAGACCCCCGCCTGGAAAGAAGCGCAGGACGACCTGATGCGCCACGCTGAAAGCGCGGGCATCCCGCGCGACACGCCCTGGAACAAACTCACGCCCGAGCAGCAGCACTGGGTCAAGGCCGGTTCGCCGAACTGGAACGGCAAGTGGAACCAGCACTGGTTCGGCATCGCGCGCTTCTTCGAGTACCTGGAGAGCAAGGCCTACAAGATGCACATCCGCGTGCTCTTGTCCAAGTACCGCAGCTACACCGAATGCCCGAGCTGCGGCGGCGCGCGCCTGAAGACCGACAGCCTGCTCTGGCGCATCGGCACCAAGGCCCAGGCCGACGCGGTGCTGCCGCCCGAAAGACGCTACCTGCCGAAGGGCGTGAAATGGTCGCGTGCGCAGCTGGAGGCTTTGCCCGGCCTGTGTCTGCACGACCTGATGCTGCTGCCGCTGGACAAGTTGCGGGTGTTTTTTGCGGCGCTGGACAAGACGCTGGTCCCGGCGGGCTCGGACCTCGCGGGGGCCGGCCAGGCGCAGGCGGTGCGCCTGCTGTTCGAAGAAATCAACACCCGCATCCGCTACCTGTGTGAGGTCGGCATCGGTTACCTCACGCTGGACCGCCAGAGCCGCACGCTCAGCGGCGGCGAGGTGCAGCGCATCAACCTCACCACGGCGCTCGGCACCTCGCTGGTGAACACGCTCTTCGTGCTCGACGAACCCAGCATCGGCCTGCACCCGCGCGACATGGCGCGCATCAACGACGCCATGCTGCGCCTGCGCGACGCGGGCAACACGCTGGTGGTGGTGGAGCACGACCCGGCCGTGATGCTGGCCGCCGACCGCCTGATCGACATGGGCCCAGGCCCGGGCGAGCGCGGCGGACAGATCGTGTTCGACGGCACGCCCGAAGCGATCCGCAGCGCCGACACGCTGACCGGCGCCTACCTCGGCGCGCGCAAGACCGTGGGCATGGGCTTCAAGCGCATGGTGACCGACAGCACGCCCAGGCTCATCCTCGAAGGCGCGCGCGAACACAACCTGCAGAACGTGAGTGTCGAGTTCCCACTGCAGCGGCTGGTGGTGATCACCGGCGTGTCCGGCTCGGGCAAGTCGAGCCTGATCCAGGACGTGCTCGCGCCCGCGCTGCTGCGCCACTTCGGCAAGTCCACCGACGCGCCGGGCGCACACGACCGCCTGCTCGGCGCCGACTTCCTGAGCGAGGTCGTTTTCGTCGACCAGTCGCCCATCGGCAAGACCGCGCGCTCCAACCCGGTGAGCTATGTGGGCGCCTGGGACGCCGTGCGCGCCCTGTTTGCCGACGCGCCGCTGTCGCGTCAGCGCAGCTACACCGCGAGCAAGTTCAGCTTCAACAGCGGCGACGGGCGTTGCCCCACCTGTGGCGGCTCCGGCTTCGAGCACGTGGAGATGCAGTTCCTGAGCGACGTGTATTTGCGCTGCCCGGATTGCGACGGCAAACGCTACCGGCCCGAGATTCTGGAAGTGAAGATTGAACGCGGTGCCCGCTGGTTCAACGTGGCCGACGTGCTGGACCTCACCGTGAGCGAGGCCGCCGCGCTGTTTGCGGCCGATCGCGAAGTCATCCGCGCGCTGCAGCCCATCGTGGACGTGGGGCTGGAGTACGTGAAACTGGGTCAGCCGGTGCCCACGCTCTCGGGCGGCGAGGCGCAGCGCCTGAAGCTCGCGGGCTTTCTCGCCGAGGCCGCCAAGACGGCGAGCGCCAGCCGCCAGCCGATCTCGCGCAAGGGCACGCTGTTCCTGTTCGACGAACCCACCACCGGCCTGCACTTCGACGACATCGCCAAGCTCATGCGCTCGCTGCGCAAGTTGCTGGACGCCGGGCATTCACTGATCGTGATCGAGCACAACCTCGATGTGATCCGCGCCGCCGACTGGCTGATCGACCTCGGTCCCGAGGGGGGTGCGGGCGGTGGCCTGGTGGTGGCCGAGGGCGCGCCCGAAGAGGTGCGGCAACACGCCAGCAGCCACACCGCCAAGGCCCTGCGCGACTACGCCGAGTCCATGGGCGAGGTGCACGCGGTGCACGAAGGCCGGCTGGTCGACTACCTGAAGCAGCCGCAGCGCCAGCGGGCTTCGGCCGCGCGCGCCGCGGGCCACAGCAACGCCATCCGCATCGTCAACGCCAAGGAGCACAACCTCAAGAACCTGAGCGTGGACATCCCGCGCGGCCAGTTCAACGTGATCTCCGGCGTGAGCGGTTCGGGCAAGTCCACGCTGGCCTTCGACATCCTGTTCAACGAAGGCCAGCGGCGCTACCTCGAATCGCTCAACGCCTACGCGCGCAGCATCGTGCAGCCGGCCGGCCGGCCCGAGGTGGATGCGGTCTACGGCATCCCGCCCACGGTGGCGATCGAGCAGCGGCTCAGCCGCGGCGGGCGCAAGAGCACGGTGGGCACCACCACCGAGGTCTGGCACTTCCTGCGCCTGCTCTACGTGAAGCTGGGAACACAGCATTGCGTGCACGACGGCGCTGCGGTCATGCCGCAGAGCCCCGAGAGCATCGCCGCCGCCATCCTCACGCGCTACGCCGGCCAACACATCGGCCTGCTGGCGCCGCTGGTGGTCAACCGCAAAGGCGTCTACACCGAGCTGGCCGACTGGGCGCGCCCTCGCGGCCACACGCACCTGCGCGTGGACGGCGAGTTCCTGCCCACCAGCGGTTTCCCGCGCATCGACCGCTTCAAGGAGCACACCATCGAACTGCCGGTGGCCGACGGCGTGGTGGACCCGGCCAACGAGGCCTGGTTGCGCAGCCAGCTCAGCAAGGCGCTGGAGATCGGCAAAGGGCAGGTGCATGTGCTGCACCAGATGCAGGGCCTGGCGCAGGCCATGGTGGACGGCACGTCCACCGTGGGCCTGGGCAAACTGGAGGTCTTCTCCACCAACCGCGCCTGCCCGGTCTGCGCAACCAGCTACCCCGAGCTGGACCCGCGCCTGTTTTCGTACAACAGCAAACACGGCTGGTGCCCCGACTGCGTGGGCACGGGCCTGGCGCTCTCGCGCGAGCAGCGCAAGGCGCTGGACGATTCGGTGCGCGACGACAACGAACGTGGCCGCGAACAGAGTTTCGCCGAGCCCGAGGTGGAAGACCTGGCCGATCGACCCTGCCCGGCTTGCGAAGGCACCCGTCTCAATGCGCAGGCCCGTGCGGTGAAGTTCGGCGGTGTGGGGATCACCGACGTGGCCCGTCTGTCGGTGAATGAAGTCCGCTCTTGGGTGCAGGGCTTGCTGAAAGTGGCCGCGCTGACGAGCCGCGAAGCCGACATCGCGCGCGACCTGCTGCCCGAGATCGAAAGCCGCCTCGCCTTTCTCGAAGAGGTGGGCCTGAACTACCTCACGCTCGACCGCGGCGCGCCCACGCTCAGCGGTGGCGAGGCGCAGCGCATCCGCCTGGCCGCGCAGCTCGGCAGCAACCTGCAGGGCGTGTGTTACGTGCTCGACGAACCCACCATCGGCCTGCACGCCCGCGACAACGCCATCCTGCTCAACGCCCTGCACAAGCTCGGCGAGATGGGCAACACCCTGGTGGTGGTGGAACACGACGAAGACACCATCCGCCGCGCCGACCACATCATCGACATCGGTCCCAGCGCGGGCAAACGCGGTGGTCGTGTGGTGGCGCAGGGAACGGTCGCCGACCTGTCTGCGAATGAAGAGTCCGTCACCGGGCGCTACCTGCTGCACGCGATGAAACACCCGCTGCAGCCGCGGCGAGCCGTGGATGCGGCGGCTCCTGCACTCGAAGTCCGCGGCGCCAAGCTGCACAACCTGCAGAACCTCAACGTCGCCGTCCCCCTGCAACGCCTGGTCGTCATCACCGGCGTCAGCGGCTCCGGCAAATCCACCATCGCGCGCGACGTGCTGCTCACCAACGCGGCCGCCGCGGTGTCCGCCCGCAGCACCTTCGCCGGTCGTCAGGCCTGGGACAACGACGGCGTGCGCCCGGCCTGGGTGGGCTGCGACAAGCTGCTGGGCTCCGAGGTGGTGGACCGCGTGCTCGAAGTCGACCAGACCCCCATCGGCAAAACGCCGCGCAGCTGCCCGGCCACCTACATCGGTTTCTGGGACACGGTGCGCAAGCTGTTTGCCGACACGCTGGAAGCCAAGGCGCGCGGCTACGGCCCGGGCCGCTTCAGCTTCAACACCGGCGAAGGCCGCTGCCCGGGCTGCGAAGGGCAGGGCATGCGCACCATCGAGATGAGCTTCCTGCCCGACGTGAAAGTGCCCTGCGAGGTCTGCCACGGCGCGCGCTTCAACCCCGAGACCCTGGCCGTGAGCTGGAAGGGCAAGAGCATCGGCGACGTGCTGCAGATGGAGGTGGACGAGGCGGTGGGGTTCTTCGCCAGCATGCCCAACATCAGCCACCCGCTGCAGCTGCTGAAAGACGTGGGCCTGGGGTACCTCACGCTCGGCCAGCCCAGCCCCACGCTCAGCGGCGGCGAGGCGCAGCGCATCAAGCTCGTCACCGAACTCAGCAAGGTGCGCGACGACGTCACGCGCCGCGGCCAGAAGGCGCCGCACACGCTGTATGTGCTCGACGAGCCGACCGTGGGCCTGCACATGGCCGACGTGGAAAAGCTCATCCGCGTGCTGCACCGCCTGGTGGATGGTGGTCACAGCGTGATCGTGATCGAGCACGATCTGGACGTGATGGCCGAAGCCGACTGGATCATCGACCTCGGCCCCGAAGGCGGCTCGGGTGGCGGACGCATCGTGGCGGCGACCACGCCGGAAGCCGTGGTGCGGCTGGGCACGCACACCGGCAAGGTGTTGGGGCCCGTGCTGGCCCGTGGCGCTCCAGTGGCGCTGGTGGCCTGAGGTCTTCCGGGGCCCCGGCGGTGTGGTGCCGCCGTTCAGGGGCGCCCGGCGCCCGGCACGCTGACCGTCGTGGTCCAGATCGCGGCCTCGCGTGCCGCCTGGCGGGCGTGTTCGTTGAAGTCCGGGGCGACACAGACGAACAGGGTGCGCCCGTCCGGGCCGCCCAGCGTGCAGGCGAACGCGCCCTGGTCGCCGGTGGAAAGGCTGTCGAGCACCTCGCCGCCGGGGGCCATGCGCACCACGCGGTGGCCGACGGCGTCGGCGAACCAGACCGCGCCGTCGGCGTCGAGTGTGGCGCCGTCGGGCGCGGCCTTCAGGCTGCCCAGCACCGAGGCCATGTCGGTCAGCGCAGGCAGGTCGCCGAAGCGGGCCCAGTCGCGGCGGGGGCCCAGGCTGCCATCGGCCCGGATGTCGAAGGCCGAGATGCGGTTGCCCATGGTCTCGCCCACGATCAGGGTCTGGCCATCGGGCGTGATCATGCTGCCGTTGGGGAAGTAGAGCCCGGTGGCCGCTTCGTGCACCGAGCCGTCGGGATCAACCCGCGCCAGCGTGGCCGTGTGCGGCGTGCCGCCGCCCATCAGGTCGAAGCCGAAGTTGCCGACGTAGGCGCGGCCCTGGGCATCGACCACCATGTCGTTGGCGTGGCCGCCCGCCACCGACGACAGGTCGGCGTGGGTGACGAGTTGGCCGTCGGCTTCCTGCCGCAGGACCCGGCGGTCGCGCATCGACACCACCAGCAGGCGGCCGTCGGGCAGCCAGCCCATGCCCGAGGGTTGCCCGGGCACCTCGGCCACCGGCGTCACCTCGCCCTGCAGGTCCACCCGCACGATCTGGTGGGTGTAGAAGTCCGACAGCCAGAGCTGCCCGTCGTGCCAGCGTGGGCTTTCAAAGAAGGTGTAACCCGAGATGAACGGCGAAAAAGGCGCGGGGATGCTCATGGTGTCTCCTGAATGTTGTGGGGGCGGGAACGGCGCCACCTTAGGGCACGACCCTGGCCGGCCGCAAGCAGAACCAATCACCTGCGCGACGCGGCGCTCCGCGAAGCCCGTGCGGTACCCTGCGCCGATGGAACACCAGGTCATCCACATCCACCCGGCCGCGCCACCCCAGCCGGCCGAGGGCGCGCCCTGCAACGGCTGCGGCGTGTGTTGCCTGGCCGAGCCCTGCCCGCTGGGCCAGCTGATCTCGCGCAAACGCACGGGTGCCTGCGACGCGCTGCGCTGGAGCGACGCCGAGGCTCGGTACCGCTGTGGCGTGCTGAGCGACACCGCGGGCGTGCTCGGTGCCCGCTGGCGCTGGGCCGCGCCGCTGCTGCGCCGGCTGGCACGGCGCTGGATCGCGGCGGGCATCGGCTGCGACGCGAGCCTGCAGAGCCAGCGGTGACAATGTCCGCATGCTGATCTGGCCCCTTCCCGCCCTGCTGACCTGGGCACTTGCCTGGGGCGTGTTCCTGGGGTTGCGAGCGAGCGGGCTGGGCGCCGTGGCGGCCTTCGTGCTGGCGCTGCTGGTCTCGGGCCTGCCGGCCTGGACGGGGCGCACGCCGTGGCGCCGCGTGTTCATGCTGGGCGGTTTCCCGCTCTCGCTGCTGGCCACAGGCGCGGCGGGCGGTCTGCCGGGCTGGGTCTGGCTGCTGCCGCTGGCGCTGCTGCTCGCGCTGTACCCGCTCAACACCTGGCGCGACGCGCCGCTGTTTCCCACACCCACCTTGGCGCTGAAGGGCCTGGCCCTGAAAGCGCCGCTGCCCGAGGGCGCGCAGGTGGTGGACGCGGGTTGTGGGCTCGGTGCCGGCCTGAAGGCCTTGCGCGGCGAATACCCGATGGCCCAGCTTCACGGCCTGGAGTGGAGCTGGCCGCTCACGCTGCTGTGCGCGCTGCGCTGCCGCTTTGCCCGCGTGCGCCGGGCCGACATCTGGGCCACCGACTGGTCAGGGTATGACCTGGTGTACCTGTTTCAGCGCCCCGAGAGCATGGCCCGCGCGATGGAGAAGGCGACCGCCGAACTGCAGCCGGGCGCCTGGCTGGTGAGCCTGGAGTTCGAGGCCGTGGGCTGGAAGCCGAAGGCCAGGCTGGAGTCGGTGGCTGGCAAGCCGGTCTGGCTCTACCAGGCGCCGTTCCAGCGCTGAAATGGTCTCCCCCCGCAGCGCTTCGCGCTACCCCCACGGGGGCTGAGGGCCGTGGCTCCAAGCCTGCCTGCGTAGGCTTGGACAGCCCGAAGAAGCCTCACCGTCCGGCAAAGCCGGCCCGGCGGTGCCCTGGGTGCACCGCGTCATGGGCAGGTTGTGGCGCTTCCCGCGGCCTGGAAAACAGATTGGGCTTCAGCGCCAGATCACCCAGACCCAGGCGAGCGCCAGCAGCGCCATCCCCCACAGCAGCAGTCGGGTGCGCACCCGCAACACCTCCACCGCGGCCACCAGCCTGGCGTTCTGCTCGGCGAGTTCGGCCAGGGTCTGTGTGAGCTGGTCCTGCGCCTGGGCCTGGCTGTCGATCTGTTGCTGTGCCGCGAGCAGGCGCTGGTGCAGCGCTGCCGCGCTGGGCGGTTCGGCCGAGGGCATGGGGATCACGCTGTCGCCAGCAGCGGGCACGCTCTTGGGGGCGCGCTGACGCTCCATCAGCTTGCGCGCGGCGTTCAGCACCTTGGGCGCGTGTTCGATCACGTCGCCCCAGGGGATCACCTTGAGCGCAACGAGCCAGGGAATGGCCATGGGGGAGTCCTTTGTGGGTGGAAAAACGGCTGCGGTGGGAGCGGGCCAGCAGCTTAACCCGCGTGCCAGATGCGTCCGGGCTTGCGCAGCGTCAACCCTTGGAGCGGTTGGGTGGCATAACATGCTCAACTGCGCATATACAGATAAATGGAATCATCATGGACTGGACGACCGGGATCGAACGCTGGGGCGAACCCACGGTGCTCGCGCTGTGCGGGCTGGCGGTGGGGCTGGGTTTCGGCTTTTTTGCACAGCGCTCGCGCTTTTGCCTGCGCGCGGCGGTGGTGGAGTTCTGGCACGGCAAGTTCGGCGAGAAGCTGGCCGTGTGGCTGCTGGCGTTCGCCACGGCGGTGGTGGTGGTGCAGCTGTTCGTGGTGAGCGGGACGCTGGACGTGAGCACCGCGCGCCAGCTCGCCACCCGCGGCAGCCTCTCGGGCGCGCTGGTGGGCGGGCTGATCTTCGGCGTGGGCATGGTCATGACCCGCGGCTGCGCCAGCCGCTTGCTGGTGCTGTCGGCCAACGGCAACCTGCGGGCGTTGCTCTCGGGCCTGGTCTTTGCGGTGACGGCGCAGGCGGCGCTCGGCGGCGCGCTGGCGCCACTGCGCGAGGCCATCGCCGGCTGGTGGGTGGTGGACGGTGGCCCCTCGCGCAGCCTGCTGGCCCTGATGGGCGTGGGCCCGATGGACGGTCTGGCCTTTGGGGCGCTGTGGCTGGTGGTGGCCGGGTTCTTTGCCCATCACAGCGGCTGGAGCTTCTGGAAGTGGGCCGGCGGCGTCGGCACGGGCCTGATGGTGGCGCTGGCCTGGGCCGGCACCTACCAGGTGATGAGCCACTCCTTCGAACCGGTGCAGATCCAGGGGCTCACCTTCAGTGGCCCCTCGGCCGAGTGGCTGATGCGCGTGCTGGCCGAGCCCGGTGAGCCCTGGACCTTCGGTCTGGGCCTGATGCCCGGGGTGTTCGTCGGCTCGCTGATCGGTGCGCTGGTCGGGGGCGACTGGAAGCTCGAAGGTTTCGGCGGCGGCTACACCATGCCGCGCTACATCGTGGGGGCCATCTTCATGGGCTTCGGTTCCATGCTGGCCGGCGGCTGCGCGGTCGGCGCGGGCATGACGGGCGGTGCCATCTTCGCCGTGACCGCCTGGCTCACGCTGGGCGGCATGTGGGTGGGCGGCGGCCTGGCCGACCGGCTGTTCGACAGGGCGCACGCCCCCGCGCCGGCCCCGGCCGTGCCCTGATCAACCCGCTCGGTGGGCGCGGCGCAGCAGCCACCAGCCCGGCCCGGCCACCGCGAGCAGCAGCGCGGGAAAGCCCAGCACCGGCGCCCAGTCCAGCATGGCCGCGCCCAGGGCCGGCGCCAGCACGCCACCCAGCGTGTACGACAGCACCAGCACGGCGGTGCTGTTGACCAGGGTGATGCCTTCTTCGCGCGAGCCGATGTCGATCATGGCCAGCGTGTAGAGGCAGCCACCCGCGCCGCCCCACAGAAACGCCACCGGCGCGGCCAGCCAGGGCGTCTGCGCCACGAACGGGATCACCAGCGTGGCCAGCAGCGTGATGACGGCGCAGCCGTGCAGCAGCCGAAGCCGCACCGTGTGGGCGTCGCCGAAACGCCGTCGCGGGTGGGCGCTCATCCGATCGGCCAGCAGGCCGGCGGGCAGCATCATCAGCGCGCTGCCCAGGCCGCTGGCCGAGACCAGCAGCGTCGCCGCCGTGACCCCCAGGCCCAGGCTCAGGCCGTACAGCGGCAGGATGGACGTGAGCCCGCTCTCGAAAAAGCCGCCGACAAAGCCCACCGTCATGATCAGCGGGTGGGCGCGCAGGGCGTGCCACACGCCGTGCAGGCCCACGCGCGCGCTGTGCGCGTCGGCGGCGCTGGGCAGCGGCGGGATCAGCAGGCTCCAGACCAGCCCGATGGCCAGGCTGCCCAGCACCAGCCACAGCGCCACCGGGTTCTGTGGGCCGACCCACGCCAGCAGCGCGGGGCCGATCACGAAGGTGGTGCCCACCATGGTCTCGAACAGACCGACCATGCGCCCGCGTTGCTGCGGCGGCGCGAACTCGGCCACCACCGCCTCGGCCAGCACCCAGCGCAGGCCCGAGGCCGCGCCGGCGATGAAATCGAGCACGAACCACGCCGGCAGCCAGTCGGTGAACAGAAAGCCCGTGGTGCTCACCACCGGCACCGCCGCCGCCAGCCAGAGCGTGGGCCGCCGCCCCAGCCGCTGCGTGATGGCCGAGGCAAACGGTGTGATGACGAACACCCCCACCCAGCCGCTGGCCGCGAACAGCCCGGCCAGGGTGGTGGACACGTCGGCGCCCTTGAGCCGCAACAGCAGCAGCGGCAGCAGCATGAAATAGCCCACCAGCTCGAAGAAGGTGGAGCCGAAGATGGCCCAGAGGCCGAGCCGGGCATGGGGCGGTGGCGCCGCGGGCAGGGCGGTGCCGCTGTGGCCGGGTGGCAGCGGGTGTTCGCTCACGAGGCCTCCCGCGCCGAGAGCACGGCCTGCGCCACCTCGGCAAAACCGGCGCCGCGCTCGCGCTGCGTCACATACCGCGGCCGGTGCGCGAGCCGGTCCCAGAAGCGAGCCACATTGGCCACGCCCACGCTGTGAGGGCAGTGGCCGAACATGGTGGCGTCGTTGGTCGAGTCGCCGACATAGACCCAGCGCCGCAGCTCGGCGTCGAGGTCGCGGCCGAGCCGCTCGCGCACGATCCAGCGAGCGCCGGCCAGCTTGTCGTGGCCGCCGATCCAGCCGTTGATGTGGATCGAGCTCACGGTGGCGTTCAGCCCGCCGTCCTGCATCAGCCGCACCACCTGAGCGATGGTCGCCTCGTCCAGTTGCGTGAACTCGCTGTGGTCGATGGCGATGTCGGTTTCGCGGCCGGGGCTGTCCTGCGACAGCCGGGTGTGCGGCAGCGCGCTCAGGATGTGCTGCGCCACCGCCTGCAGCTGGGTTGCGTTGGCGCGCCGCGTGGCCTCGTCCTGCAGCCAGGCCTTGCACAGCGCGCCGTCCGCCCCGCGCCACAAGGCCACGGCGCCGTTCTCCGCGACGATGGCGTTCACCGGCCAGGCCAGTGCAAAGGCCTCGCTCCAGCCCGCCGGGCGCCCGGTGATGGCGAACACCGGCAGGCCGACCGCGCGCAGCCGGTGCAGTGCGGCCAGCGCGTCGGGCGTGATGGCGCCTTCGGTGGTGAGCGTGTCGTCGATGTCGGTGAGCACCCCGTGGATGCCGGCGCGCTCGGTCTGCGGCCAGTCGGCCAGTGACGGGGAAAGGGGGAAGTGGGGCATAAAGGGGGAGCAGTTTCGCAGATGTCAAAAAACCGGGGCTGCGGTAGAATCCCCCGATCCGAGGAGCGTTGCAGCGCACCCCTGACCACCGGTCAGCGTGGGGCGTGAGGCTCGGAAATCCATGCAACGACGCTCATCCACTGACGTGTGATGGGCTTTTTTTTGCCTGTTCATGCCAGTGGTTCTTGCCAACCTCATCTGGAGTTTCCATGAACGCTCGCATCCCGACCGCCGTCAACACCGACTGCGCCATCACCGACATCAGCCTGGCCGCCTGGGGCCGCAAAGAAATCCGCATCGCCGAGACCGAAATGCCCGGCCTGATGGCGATCCGCGAAGAGTTCGCCAAGGCGCAGCCGCTCAAGGGCGCGCGCGTCACCGGCTCGCTGCACATGACCATCCAGACGGCCGTGCTGATCGAAACCCTGCAGGCCCTGGGTGCCCAGGTGCGCTGGGCCTCGTGCAACATCTTCTCCACGCAGGACCACGCCGCCGCCGCCATCGCCGCCAGCGGCACGCCGGTGTTCGCCATCAAGGGCGAGAGCCTGGCCGACTACTGGGACTACACGCACCGCATCTTTGAATTCGGCGCCGCCGGCACCGAAGGCGAAGGCCCGAACATGATCCTGGACGACGGCGGCGACGCCACCATGCTCATGCACCTGGGCAAGCAGGCCGAGAAGGACCAGAGCGTGCTGGCCAACCCCACGAGCGAAGAAGAGCAGATCGTCTTCGCCGCCATCAAGGCCAAGCTGGCCGTGGACCCGACCTGGTACAGCCGCAAGGGCGCGCAGATCATCGGCGTGACCGAAGAGACCACCACCGGCGTGCACCGCCTGAAGGAAATGAGCGTCAAGGGCTCGCTGATGTTCCGCGCCATCAACGTGAACGACTCGGTGACCAAGAGCAAGTTCGACAACCTGTACGGCTGCCGCGAGAGCCTGGTGGACGGCATCAAGCGCGCCACCGACGTGATGATCGCCGGCAAGGTCGCCTGCGTGGCCGGCTACGGCGACGTGGGCAAGGGCTCGGCCCAGGCCCTGCGCGCCCTGAGCGCCCAGGTCTGGGTGACCGAGATCGACCCCATCAACGCCCTGCAGGCCGCGATGGAAGGTTACAAGGTCGTGACCATGGAATACGCCGCCGACAAGGCCGACATCTTCGTGACCACGACCGGCAACAAGGACGTGATCCGCCACGAGCACATGGTCGCCATGAAGGACCAGGCCATCGTCTGCAACATCGGCCACTTTGACAACGAGATCCAGGTCGCCACGCTGGAACAGTACGAGTGGGAAGAGATCAAGCCCCAGGTCGATCACGTGATCTTCCCGGACGGCAAGCGCATCATCCTGCTGGCCAAGGGCCGTCTGGTGAACCTGGGCTGCGGCACCGGCCACCCCAGCTTCGTGATGTCGTCGAGCTTCGCCAACCAGACCATCGCACAGATCGAACTGTTCACGCACAGCGATTTCTACGAAGTGGGCAAGGTCTATGTGTTGCCCAAGCACCTGGACGAGAAGGTCGCGCGCCTGCACCTGAAGAAGGTGGGCGCCATGCTGACCGAGCTGAGCGACGAGCAGGCCGCGTACATCGGCGTGCCGAAGCAGGGCCCGTACAAGCCCGACACGTATCGGTACTGAGTACCCCCCGCGCCGCCTTCGGCGTCACCCCCCAAGGGGGCGGCGCTGGCGGCCCGGCGGAGCCGGTTCCGCGGCGCCCTGGGGTCTCGCGGCCTTCGGACCGCTCGTTTCGCTCCGGCGAAGTCGCTTTACCCGTTGCATTGAGTCTCCATGCGTGCCGATCAATTGCTCGTTGACCGCGGCCTTGCCGCATCCCGTTCGCAGGCCCAACGGCTGATCGCCGCGGGGGTGCGCTGGCGTGTGTCACCCGGCGACTGGAAAGCCGTCACCAAAAACGGCGAGGAGCTGCGCGAGACGGTGGAGCTGGAGCTGCTGGACACGGCGGAGTCCCGCTTTGTGTCGCGCGGTGGCTTGAAGCTCGACGGCGCACTCACGCACTGTGGCCTCGACGTGACCGGTCAACGCTGCCTCGACGTGGGGCAGAGCAGCGGTGGTTTCACGGACTGCCTGCTGCAACGCGGCGCCGCAGCGGTGGTGGGCGTGGACGTGGGCCAGGGCCAGTTGCACCCCAAGCTGCGCAGCGATGCGCGGGTGGCCTGCATCGAGAAATGCAACGCCCGCGAACTCACGGCGGAGCAACTGGTGCAAACCGGGGGCGAGGCCGCTTCCGCACCGTTCGACCTGATCGTGGGGGACCTGTCGTTCATCTCGCAGACGCTGGTGTGGCCGGCCATCGTGCCGCTGTTGAAAGACGGTGGCCACCTGCTGATGCTGGTGAAGCCGCAGTTCGAACTGCAGCCGGGCCAGATTGGCAAGGGAGGCCTGGTGAAGGACGCGGCGAGCTATGTGCTGGTGCGCGAGCGCATCACGCTGGCCTGTGTGGACAACGGTCTGACACTGCAGGATTTTTTTGAAAGTGCCATCACCGGCGGTGACGGCAACCGCGAATTTTTCGTCTGGGCGAAGCGGGCTGCGTGAAGCTGTCCCGCGGACCCGGCGCTCGACAAGGAACCACCATGGCGCTGCCATTGAGTTTTGAATTCTTCCCGCCCAAGACGCCCGAAGGCGTCGAGAAACTGCGCGCCGTGCGCCAGCAGCTGTATGTGCAGAAGCCCGAGTTCTGCTCGGTGACCTACGGCGCCGGCGGTTCCACGCAGCAGGGCACCTTCGACACCGTGGGTGCGATCCTCGCCGAGGGCGTGGACGCGGCCTCGCACTTCTCGTGCATCGGCGCCACCAAGGCCAGCGTGCGCGAGCAGCTCGCCACGCTCAAGGCCATGGGCGTGAAGCGCCTGGTGGCGTTGCGCGGCGACCTGCCCAGCGGCTACGGCATCGGTGGCGAGTTCCACCACGCCAGCGATCTGGTGGCCTTCATCCGCGAAGAGACCGGGCGCGACTTCCACATCGAGGTGGCGGCCTACCCGGAAATCCACCCGCAGGCCAAGTCGCCCGAGGCCGACCTGCAGGCCTATGTGAGCAAGGTCCAGGCCGGCGCGGACTCGGCCATCACGCAGTATTTCTACAACAGCGACGCCTACTTCCGCTTCGTGGACGACGCGCACAAGCTGGGTGCCACCGTGCCGGTGGTGCCGGGCATCATGCCCATCGGCAGCTCCACGCAGCTGATGCGTTTCTCCGACGCCTGCGGCGCCGAGATCCCGCGCTGGATCCGCCTTCGCCTGCAAGGCTACGGCGACGACATCGCGTCCATCAAGGCCTTTGGTCTGGACGTGGTGACCGACCTGTGCGACCAGCTCCGCAGCGCCGGCGCGCCCGCTTTGCACTTCTACACCATGAACCAGAGCGCGGCCACGCTGGAGATCGTGAAGCGGCTGCAGCTGGGATAAGGTGCCGGGCTGGCCGACAACACCTGAGAGGACCGCCATGCCCATTCGCCCACGATCACGAACCCGCTGCGGCCGCGCACTGACCGCGCTGCTGTGGGTGGCCTTGCTGGCCGGCTGCTCCGCACCCGTTCCCGCGCCGGTGGGTGCGGCCCGCAGCGCCGACGCGGTGGACAGCGGCCGACCCGCCGCTGCTCCGCCCGCGTCCCCATCCGTCTCAGTGCCTCCGGCGGAACCGCCTGCGAGCGTGGACCCTTCTCCCGAGCTGGCCCCGCCCGCTGTCACCCCGTCGGCCCCCGATCAGCTGATCGACCGTGGGCTGGCGTCCTGGTACGGGCGCCGGTTTCACGGCCGCCGCACCGCCAGCGGTGAGCGCTACGACATGCACGATTTCACCGCCGCGCACAAGACCCTGCCGTTCGGCACCCGGGTGCGGGTGCGCAGCCTGCAGACCGGCAAGGAGGTGGTGGTGCGCATCAATGACCGAGGCCCTTACCGGCACCGGCGCATCATCGACCTGAGCCAGGCCGCGATCACGGCGCTGGGCGTGCGCCACCGGGGCGTGACCTCGGTGGAGTTGCTGAGAGAATGACGCCGGCCGCGCGGAGTCCCTGGCGCGGCCAACCATCCAGGAGACCCGCAACATGAAAATCGAAACCATCGCCGTGCACGGCGGCTACACCCCCGACCCCACCACCAAGGCGGTGGCGGTGCCGATCTACCAGACCGTGGCCTACGCGTTCGACGACACGCAACACGGCGCCGACCTGTTCGACCTCAAGGTGGCGGGCAACATCTACAGCCGCATCATGAACCCGACCAATGGCGTGCTCGAAGCGCGCCTGGCGGCACTCGAAGGCGGCATCGGCGCGCTGGCCATGGCCTCGGGCATGGCGGCGATCACGGCCGCGATCCAGACCATTGCCGAGTCGGGCGACAACATCGTCTCGGCCTCCACGCTCTACGGCGGCACCTACAACCTGTTCGCCCACACCTTCCCGCAGCAGGGCATCACCGTGCGTTTCGCCGACCCGCGCGACCCGGCCGCGTTCGCCGCGCTGATCGACGAGCGCACCAAGGCGATCTACTGCGAGTCCATCGGCAACCCGCTGGGCAACGTGACCGACATCGGCGCGCTGGCCGCCGTGGCCCACGCCGCCGGCGTGCCGCTGATCGTGGACAACACCGTGACCAGCCCCTACCTGTGCCGCCCGTTTGAACACGGCGCCGACATCGTGGTGCACTCGCTGACCAAATACCTCGGCGGCCACGGCACCACCATCGGTGGCGCCATCGTCGACAGCGGCAAATTCCCGTGGGCGGAGCACAAGGCCCGCTTCAAGCGCCTGAACGAACCCGACGTGAGCTACCACGGCGTGGTTTACACCGAAGCGCTGGGCGCGGCGGCCTACATCGGCCGTGCGCGCGTGGTGCCGCTGCGCAACATGGGCGCGGCGCTCTCGCCGATGAACGCGTTCCAGATCCTGCAGGGCATCGAGACCCTGGCGCTGCGCATGGACCGCATCTGCGAGAACGCGGTCAAGGTCGCCACGCACCTGCAGAACCACCCCAAGGTGGACTGGGTCAACTACGCCGGCCTGCCCGGCCACAAGGACCACGCGCTGGTGCAGCAATACATGGGTGGTCGCGCCTCCGGCATCATCAGCTTCGGCCTGAAGTCGGCCGACGCGATTGCGGCCGGCACACGTTTCCAGGACGCGCTGCAGCTCTTCACCCGCCTGGTCAACATCGGCGACGCCAAGTCGCTGGCCTGCCACCCGGCCACCACCACGCACCGCCAGCTCAACCCCGACGAGATGAAGAAGGCCGGCGTGAGCCCCGACATGGTTCGCCTGTCGATCGGCATCGAGCACATTGACGACCTGATGGCCGATCTGGAGCAGGCGCTGGCGAAGGTGTGAAGCACCGCCAGCGTTCATGAAGAGGCCCGCTTCGGCGGGTCTTTTTTCTGGCGCCCGTTGCGCACCCGTCTTGATCTCGCGCAGTCACAGGCGCCATTCCCGTGGCATATTGGGTTGCTCTGGTCGCGGTGGCACAGCGGCCTGGCGGACAAGGAGGAAGACACATGGACAGACCCTGGCTCAGTCAATACCCGGCCGGCGTGCCGGCGGACATCGACGTTCAGCGATTCGCTTCACTCAAGGACGTGCTGGCCAGCAGCTGCGCACGGTTTGCCGACCGGCCGGCCTACAGCTCGATGGGCACGGCGATGAGCTTTCGCGAGCTCGACGATGCCAGCCGTGCCTTCGCCGCCTGGCTGCAGAAGGTGGCGGGTCTCCAGCGCGGCGATCGGGTCGCCCTCATGATGCCCAATCTGCTGCAGTACCCGGTGGCGCTGTTCGGCGTGTTGCGCGCCGGCATGGTGGTGGTGAATGTCAACCCCTTGTACACCCCGCGCGAGCTGGAGCACCAGCTGAAGGACGCCGGCGCCCGGGCGATCGTGGTGGTGGAGAACTTTGCCCACACGCTGGAGCAGGTGATCGGTGCCACCCAGGTGCGCGCGGTGGTGACGACGCAGGTGGGTGATTTGTTGCCACCGTTGAAGCGGCTGCTGACGAACGCGGTGGTCAAACATGTGAGGAAGCTGGTGCCCCCGTGGCGGCTGGCCGGCGCCGTGGACTTCAGGCATGCGCTGTCGGCGGGCCGCGCGCAGACGCTCGACGACGTCCCTCTCCAGCACGGCGATCTCGCTTTCCTTCAGTACACCGGCGGGACCACCGGGGTGGCCAAGGGCGCGATGCTCAGTCACGGCAACATGGTCGCCAACGTGCTCCAGGTGGCCGCGTGGATGTCGCCCAACCTGAACGACGGCGAGGAGACGCTGATCCTCCCGCTGCCGATGTACCACGTGTTTGCACTGACCGGTGCGCTGTCCTTCTTCTGCAAGGGGGCGCAGGCGGTGCTGATTCCCAACCCGCGCGATCTGCCGGCCTTCCTCCAGGTGCTGCGGAAGACCCGCTTCACCGCGATCATCGGGGTCAACACCCTGTTCCGCGCCCTGCTCGACGCACCGGGTTTCGCCGAGGTGAACCTGGGTTCCCTCAAGCTGGCGGTGGCCGGCGGCATGGCGGTGCAGCATGTGGTGGCGCACCGCTGGAAAGAGCGGGCGGGCGTGCCCCTGGTGGAGGGCTATGGCCTCACCGAGAGCGCCCCGGTGGCGATCGCCAACCCGGTCACCATCCCGGAATGGAGCGGCCAGATCGGCGTGCCGCTGCCGAGCACGGAGGCGGCCATTCTGGACGACGACGACGCGCCGGTTGCACTCGGCGAGGTGGGCGAAATCTGCCTGCGCGGCCCGCAGGTGATGCAGGGCTACTGGAACCATCCCGAGGAGACGGCCAAGGCATTCACCGCCGACGGCTGGCTGCGCACCGGTGACATGGGTGTGATGGACGAACGCGGCAGCATCCGCATCACCGACCGCAAGAAGGACATGATCGTGGTCTCGGGTTTCAAGGTGTTCCCCAACGAGATCGAGGACGTGCTGACCATGCACCCCGGGGTGCTGGAGGCCGCGGCGATCGGCGTGCGCGACGAGCGTTCGGGCGAGGCGGTCAAGGTGGTGATCGTGCCCATCACTCCGGGGCTGACCGAAGCCGAGGTGCTCGCGCACTGCAAGCTGCACCTGACCGGCTACAAGATGCCGCGTGTGGTGGAGTTTCGCAGTGAGCCGTTGCCCAAGACCAACATCGGCAAGATCCTGCGCCGCGAACTGCGCAATGGTGCGGTTGCGACGGCGGCGTTGACGGCCCCCGTGGCCTCATCCCGGCCTGCCGGGCCGGGTTGACGCCGGTCGGCGCTCAGCTCACGGCCCTGGGGCCGACGAGACCGTCACGCCGCGTCCCGGCGGTGCAGCGCCTGGTGCAGGATCACCTCTCGTCGTAGCTCACCACCAGTTGATCGGTGGTGGGCCGCGCCTGGCAGCTGAGCACAAAGCCCTTCTCGGTTTCCCAGGGCTCCAGCGTGAAGTTCTTGTCCATCGTGACCGCGCCTTCCATCACCTTGGCGCGGCAGGTGCAGCACACGCCGCCGCGGCACGACCAGGGCAGGTCCAGGCCGGCGTTGAGCGCCACGTCGAGCACGTGCTCGTCCTTGCCCATGCGCAACTGGTGCGGCTTGCCATCGAGCACCACGGTCAGCGCCACTTCGCCGTCGGTGCGAACGGCCGGGTGGCCGAGCACGGCGGCCTGACGCTGATCGGTGGGCAGGGCGTCCAGCGTCGGCGAAGTGAATCTCTCGGTGTGCACACGGTCGGGCCGCACGCCGGCCGCCAGCAGCGCTTGCTCGGTCGCTTCGATCATGGCCTCGGGGCCGCAGATGAAGACCTCGTCCATGCTGCCCACGGGCAGCAGTGCGCCGATGAGCTCGCGCACCTTGTCGCCGTCGATGCGGCCTTCGAGCAGCGGCACTTCCTGCGCCTGGCGCGAGAGCACGTGGATCAGCGTGAGGCGGCCGGGGTACTTGTCCTTCAGGTCCTGCAGCGCTTCGTTGAACATCACGCTGGCCATGCGGCGGTTGCCGTAGACCAGGGTGAATTTCGCCTCGGGCGACTCCTCCAGTGTGCTGGCCATGATGGACAGGATGGGTGTGATGCCCGAACCCGCCGCGAAGCCCACGCGGTGGATGGCGCGGGGTTTGTGGACGGTGAAGCGGCCGTCGGGCGGCATCACGCGCAGGGTGTCGCCGGCTTTCAGTTCGGCCGCCGCCCAGTTGGAGAACACGCCGCCTTCGACCGGGCGGATGCCCAGCGTGAGTTCGCCCTGCCGCGTGAGCAGGCTGCGCGGGCTGCTGATCGAATAGCTGCGCCGCACGTCCTGCCCGCCGATGGTGGTGCGCAGCGTGAGGAACTGACCCGGTTCGAAGGTGAAGGCGTCGCGCAGTTCCGGCGGAATGCGCAGCGACACCGCCACCGATCCGGCTGCCTCGGGGTGGATGCGCGAGACGGTGAGCTCGTGGAAGCGGGGGGCGGCGTTGCTCATGGTGTCAGTACGGCTTGAAGTAGTCGAAGGGTTCCAGGCAGTCGAGGCACTTGAAGAGTGCTTTGCACGCGGTGGAGCCAAAGGGCGAGGTTTCCGTGGTGTTGTGCGAGCCGCACTGGGGGCAGGGCACCGCGGTGTGACTGACCGCGTGGCGGCTGAACTTCACCACCCCGGCGGGCGTGTCGGCATGGCTGCCGCATTGCGGCGGCGCGATGCCATAGGCGCGCAGCTTCTCGCGCGCTTCGTCGCTCATCCAGTCGGTGGTCCAGGCGGGCGAGAGCTGCGTGATGACGCGGCCGGGCAGTCCGGCGGCGCTCAGGGCCGCGTGGATGTCGTCCTCGATCTGGCCCATGGCCGGGCAGCCGCTGTAGGTGGGCGTGATCACCACCTCGGGCACGCCGTCGGCGCCCTCGCGCACCCCGCGCAGGATGCCCAGTTCGCGCAGGCTGATGACTGGAATCTCCGGGTCGGCCAGGTGCGCCAGTGCCTCGGTGATGGCCTGCAGCGAAGCGTGGGTGGCCGCATCCATGGTGTTCACCAGACGGCGGTCGGGTGCGCTCGGGCCAGGCTCTGCATCTCGGCCAGCAGGAAACCCAGGTGCTCGGAGTGCACGCCTACATGGCCCTGGGCCACGTAGCCCGCGTGCGGTTGGTCGTGGCGCGTGAGCGTGGCCTCGGCCAGGGTGTCGTTCACCAGCGCATTCCAGTGATCGCGCAGCGTTGCCGTGTCCACGCCGCTGCCGTTGGATGCAGCCGCCTGTTCGGCGGGCGACGCCTGCCAGAAGGCTTCGCAGTACGGCAGCAGGTGGTCCAGCGCGGCCTGCGCGCGGCGGTGGGATTCTTCGGTGCCGTCGCCGAAGCGCACCAGCCAGTCCGATGCGTGGCGCAGGTGGTAGCTCACCTCCTTCAGCGACTTGGCCGCGATGCCGGCCAGCTGCGCATCCTTCGACGCCTGCAGGCTGTCCCACACCAGCACCATGAGCGCGCTGACGAGGAAGTTGCGCGCGATGGTCACGGCGTAATCGCGCTCGCTCACCGCGTAGCCCACCAGCGGGCCGTGGTGCGGCAGCTCCATCAGCGTGTGATTGCGGAACTCGGCGGTGTCGCGGAAATAGGCCAGCGTGTCTTCGGCGATCAGGCCGTTCTGGCGCGCGCCCTGCAGGTGCGCGAAACGCTGGGCCTCGGCTGGGTCGGCGTTGATGAGGCGGGCCGCGTGCTGGTAGAGCAGGCGCGCCTGGCCGATCAGGTCCAGGCTGTTGTTGGCCAGCGCCAGGTCCTCTTCGAGGACGGGGCCGTGGCCACACCACTCGGCGTTGCGCTGGCCGAGCACCAGGGCGTTGTCGGCCAGGTGCAGCAAATACTCAACCGGCGCCGCCATCACATGTGCCCCACTTTTTCAGGAATGTCGTAGAAGGTCGGGTGGCGGTAGATCTTGTCGGCCGCCGGGTCGAAGAAGCTGTCCTTGCTGTCGGGCTCGCTGGCGGTGATGGCGTTGGACGGCAGCACCCAGATGCTCACCCCTTCCTGGCGGCGGGTGTAGACGTCGCGAGCCATCTGCAGCGCGTGTTGTGCGTCGCTGGCGTGCAGGCTGCCGCAGTGTTTGTGTTCCAGGCCCTGCTTGCTGCGGACGAAGACTTCCCAGAGCGGCCATTCTTTCAGTGCGGGTGTTGATGCGGGCGCTCCCTCTCCCTTGGGGAGAGGGTTGGGGTGAGGGCTTTTGTTCATGCGGCTTCCTTCAGGTTGCGGGCTTGCTGTCTGGCGGCGTGGGCCATGGCGGCGTCGCGCACCCACTGGCCTTGTTCGTGGGCTTTCACGCGGGTGGCCAGGCGTTCCTTGTTGCAGGGGCCGTGGCCGTTGACCACGGCCCAGAACTCGTCCCAGTCGATCACGCCGTAGTCCCAGTGCCCACGCGCTTCGTTCCACTTCAGGTCGGGGTCCGGCAGGGTCACGCCCAGCACCTCGGCCTGCGGCACGGTGGCGTCCACGAACTTTTGCCGCAGGTCGTCGTTCGAGATGCGCTTGATGCCCCAGCGCATGCCCTGCACGCTGTTGGGGCTGTCGGCGTCGGGCGGGCCGAACATGGCCAGGCATTTCCACCAATAGCGGTTGACGGCGTCCTGCACCATGGCTTTTTGCTCAGCCGTGCCCTGCATCATCACCAGCAGGGCCTCGTAACCCTGGCGCTGGTGGAAGCTCTCTTCCTTGCAGACGCGGATCATGGCCCGGGCGTAAGGCCCGTAGCTGCAGCGGCACAGCGGGATCTGGTTCATGATCGCCGCGCCGTCCACCAGCCAGCCGATCACGCCCACGTCGGCCCAGTTCAGCGTCGGGTAATTGAAGATGGAGCTGTACTTGGCTTTGCCGCTGTGCAGCCCGTCGAGCATCTGGTCGCGGCTGGTGCCGAGGGTCTCGGCGGCGCTGTACAGATAGAGGCCGTGGCCGCCTTCGTCCTGCACCTTGGCGATCAGGATGGCCTTGCGCTTGAGGCTGGGCGCGCGGCTGATCCAGTTGCCCTCCGGCAGCATGCCCACGATCTCGCTGTGCGCATGCTGGCTGATCTGGCGCACCAGGGTCTTGCGGTAGGCCTCGGGCATCCAGTCGCGCGGCTCGATCTTGCCGTCGGCGTCGATCACGGCATCGAAATGGGTTTGCAAGGCCGTGTCTTCGGCGCTGGCCGGCGCTGCGACGGCCTTCAGGCCGGGCTTGGCCTCACTGTCGGCGACCGAAAAAGATTGGGTGTACATGCGCGTCTCCTGACCCCGAAACCGGGTGCCTGATGGGGTGAGACGGCAGTATATGCAATTAACCGACCGATCGGTTGGTTAATTGAGGCGGGTGCGATCAGGGTTTTCCGGGGGGTGGGTGTCATTGCAGTGGCGCCATGTTCGCCACCATGGATCGCACGACCGGGTTTCCTTTCTCGTGGAAGGCCGCAGGCCGGTCGGTGGCCGTGGCGTATGCCATGTTGTTCGCCCCCTTGGTGTCGGGTGAGCCTGTGGATCGCCAGACCCGTTGTGGTCTGCCCGGCTTTCGCGCGGCGCTGGAGGCACGGATCAATGCCGTCCGGGCCCAGCCACGGATGTGCGGGTCCAGGGCCATGCCCGCTGTGCACCCCCTTTGAAAACCTGGCGTGGGGCGAGCTCTCGGTGGAGGGGGTGATCGCGGGCTGGCTGTCCAGCCCCGGGCACTGCAGCAACCTGATGAGCCGCGACTTCGCCGAGTTCGGTGCCAGCTGCGTGCAGCAAACGGCCAGCCCCAACGTCCCCTACTGGGCGCTGGTGCTGGCACGGCCTTGAGCCGGCGCAGCGGTCAGCCGCCAGTGTCGAGCGTTTGTGCCTTGCCCCGGCCGCGGCCGAGGTGGGTCAGCAACTGGGGCAGTGCAACCTGCAGCGCCGCCTTGAGCGTGTGCGGCGGGTTGATGACAAACATGCCGCTGGCGGTCAGGCCGGGCCGGTCGTCCGGGCCGTCTGTGGGGTCCTGGCCGATGGCCAGGGTGGCGTTCAGCCACGGCCGCTGGGCCTGGTTGGCCAAGGTCTTGAGGCGCCGGGGCAGGTCGTGCGCCTCGGGCCGCGGGATGATGGGGTACCAGACCAGGTAGGTGCCGGTCGGGAAGCGGCGCATGATTTCCTGTATGCAGGCGCTCACTTTGCCGTAATCGCTTTTGATCTCGTAACTGGGGTCGATCAGGACGGCCGCGCGCTTGGAGCCTGTGGCCGATGGCGGCGGCGGCAGCAGAGGTTTGACGCCTTCAAAACCGTCCTGCAGCGCCACCGCGATCTGGCGGCCCGCTTCGAGTTGGCCGATGTTGGCCGTCAGCGTGCGGCTGTCGGTGGGGTGCAGTTCGAACAGCTTGAGCTTGTCGCGTGACTCGGTGCGCAGCAGCGAATGCAGGACAAACGGCGACCCGGGGTAGACGCGCAGCAGGCCCGAGGGGTTGAAGCTGGTGATCAGGTCCAGATAGTCGTCGATGGCCGGCGCGGCGGGCACGGGCGCCGCCCCCGCCGGACGCAGCGCGGCCATCAGCTTGACCACGCCGTCCTTGGCCTCGCCGCCGGTTTCCGTGTAGTCACCATCCAGGCGGTACAGTCCGGCGCCAGCGTGGGTGTCGATCAGGGTGATGCCCGCCTCTTTCTGCATCAAATGGCGCAGGGTGGCGATCAAGGTGATGTGCTTGAGCACATCGGCATGGTTGCCTGCGTGGAAGGCGTGTCGGTAACTGAACATGCCTGAATGGTAGCGCCGGGCCGGGTTGGCCGGGGGTAGTGGTGCAGTTTGAGCCCCACTATATTTACAAAGCCTAGCCCAGGACTGCACTGCGTGCTAGCCTACCTGCATGCCGAAAAAAGACTTTTCACAGATCGCTTTCGACGTGGTGCAGAGAGCCACGGGAGAGAGGCCTAAGCAGCAGCCGAAGCCCCAAAAAGAAACCGCGCCCAAGGAGACCAAGGGCGCGGCTCAAGGCGGGCAAACCAAAAAAGCTGCTTCAAAGTAGTGGAAGCGTGTCGCCCTTCTTTGTGAACGCCCTGTTCATGATGGACATGAACGAATCCCATTCGTCAGATGCCCTCATGAACCCTATGACAGCGTACAAGTGTTGGGCCAAAGCTGGATTCCCAATATCTTCCGTCAGCCATTGATGGTGCTTGGCCTTTCTGCGACCCATCCCGTCTGATGGGTTTTTCCGCTCCAGCTCTCTCAGCACGCCTGGACCAAGGCGCTCATAAATCAAGTCTTTGATGTAGTAGCTGACAACACCAGGGCGGCGTGATGAACCAGTCCACCGCCATTTCTTCAGCCTGTAAAGCTCCTGGAAAAATTCATCTGGGAACGCCTTAACCCATGCCGCAAGCTCGGCTCTCAGGAACCGCTCAAGGTAAGCCTGCAAGGCGTCGCGGGCTCTAACTTGCTGATACCCGGTGGCCTCGTCAACGAGCGCAACAATCCCGGTTTCCGCAAGGCCCCGAACCAGCATGTCTGCCTTCTGCGCGATGTGTATTTGGCTCGGCAAAAGCAGCTTCTGATCCCTTGCTCTCAAGTACACGTTACATACTTGCGGCAATGCCTCAGCCCTGAATCCATAGCCAGAGCCACCTGTTGGAAGCCTAAATTTTACGGGTCTTGTCGACTCGAAAAGTTCTTTTGAAATCAATGGCTTAAGGTTGGATGCGGCCAGAAAAGCGGGTAGGTTGTCGACCTCATCGCTCGACGCCGCGCCGGTCCCTCCTTTTGCCTTTTTTGATCGCCCAATGGCCGACAGAAAACCCTCCTGCGTTAGAACCCGAGTCCCGTCGCTCAGCACGTAACAAGGTATCTCGGCTTCAAGGAGCTTAAGAGGGCGATCCAGCGACCCGTATTCAGCCATAGGCAGTGCTGGATCGTCCTGACGAGCCTTCTTCGCAAGGCCGCCCTTCCTGGCAATTTCACTTCTTCGCTCTGGCGTTAGTTTTTCCGCTCTGGCGACACCGCCTTTTGCTCTACCCACTGGTTTTTCAGGTTCGATCATGCAAGCACTCCTTCAGAAAAGTGCTTGCATCATGGCATACGCATGCTTAGCATGCAAGCACAAAGTGAAAACGTGCTTGCATAAAGCAATGTTACGAAATACAATTCAAACTGACTTATGCGAAAGCAGTCCATGAACAAGCTCTCCATCCAAGACCGCGTTGCCATCCTGAACATCCTCTCCGAAGGCGCAGGCATCAACGCTGCTTCACGGATCACGGGGAAGAGCAAGAACACGGTGTTGAAGCTGCTGGCCGAAGTGGGGCAGGCCTGCGCTGCGTATCAAGATCGCGTCATGGTCAACCTGCCGTGCAAGCGCATCGAATGCGATGAAATCTGGTCCTTCGTCGGCGCCAAGCAAAAGAACGTGCGCGATGACGATGAAGCCCATGCCGACTATGGCGATTGCTACACCTTCACCGCCATCGACCCCGACACAAAGCTGATGCCTTGCTGGTTGGTTGGGGTGCGTACCGCACGATGCGCTCAGGACTTCATGGCCGATCTGGCGCCCCGTCTTGCAAAGCGCGTGCAACTCACCACGGACGGCCTGCAGGTCTACGTCGATGCAGTTGAGAACGCATTCCGTGGAAATGTGGACTACGGCATGCTGAACAAGTCCTATGCAGGCGAAGCCATGCAGAAGGAGGCAAAGCGCCGCTACAGCCCGGCCACCTTGACCAGCGTGGAGAAAATCCGCGTGTTCGGCAACCCGGTAGAGGCCGACATCAGCACGTCAATCGTTGAGCGTGCGAACCTGAGCATGCGGATGGGGATGCGCCGCTTCACACGGCTGACCAACGCTTTCAGCAAGAAGCTTGAGAACCATATGCACGCGGTCAGCTTCTACTTCATGGCCTACAACTTCGTGAAGATTCACAAGACCATCAAGACCACGCCAGCCATGGAAGCCGGTGTGACTGATTTCCTGTGGAGCATGGAAGACATCGTGATGATGTCGGAGACGATGGGGCAATAAAAAAGCCCGCTGATGCGGGCTTTTGGCGACAAAAAAATCTCAAGCGTGCTCGGGCAAAGTGGGCACGCAAGGCTCTTCGGCCAGAAGTTTATCTAGCGCAGCATTCACTGAGCGAATCTCAGAAATCGCTTCTTCGAGCGCCATACTGGTATCGCGAGCATTCTTTGGATGAAGCATCGCGAAGAGATCGAATTTTAGATCTTTCATGTTCACCGCCTTTCTCTTTCTGTTACACAACTGCCTGCTTGGTCAATTTTTCTATAGCCTGGGTGTATCTAGGCTCATCGTTGTTCTTCAACGCATCCGCCAGATCCTGCACCCACAAAATCTGCTGCTTTGAGTTTGAAACCAGCCGCTGCTCTGAGTAGTCAAGCACATGATGGATCCCATCCAGCAACGCCTCAATGGCCTTCAAACTAAGAATGATGTCCTCAATAGAAGGACTGATCTTGTCTGAGAACTTTTCAAAGCCGAACTTGAAATGCACCTTCAGAATCTTGTCGGCTGTCTGGAAAATTTCTCCCCAGATTACCTCTACTTGACTGGCGACAGAACTCCAAGCCTGCTGTGCTGTGGGATTCATCTCTTGTTCTTGAAGTTCCGCTGTTCTCGCTTCCACGTCTGTTCCCTTATCTAAAACTGCCATGTCCCCACACATAGAAGGAAGTGCATGCAAAAATTACATCACTAGCACACACCTACGAGCAGCCTTAGATTGTACTTATAACGAGGATCCTCTGCATAGACTTTAGTGGATACGTATCCACACACTACACGCAGTGGCCGGTATGTCAAGATATATAACGACAGGCGGAGCGAGGACTTGAGTTCTCGTGCTACTTCCTGGCTTTATGAGGTTGCTGCGCTGCAACATGCTGTACGTGTGCACAGTCTCCTGTAGCGTTCAACTACTTTGTAACCACCTCGGTTCAAAGTGAACCATGACCTGGCCGGGTGGCTACTTGCCACGCCACGCCCAAAAATCGTACAATCAAAGGCTTCGCAGCGATTCAGTGGCTCCGCGACGAAGCACCAAATCCCACCTAAGAGTCTTCCATCAGAGAAGAACCGACCGTGGAAAAGAGCCCGCCAAACCACCTCTTTGCAGAGAAAACTCATGACTACTACGTTCAGCGCCAAACCAGCTGACGTGAAGCACGAGTGGTTTGTGATTGACGCGACCGACAAGGTCCTCGGACGAGTTGCCAGTGAAGTGGCTCTCCGTTTGCGCGGCAAACACAAGGCCATTTACACGCCTCACGTCGATACCGGTGACTTCATCGTCATCATCAACGCATCCAAGATCCGTGTCACGGGCACCAAGTCCACCGACAAGATCTACTACCGTCACTCGGGCTACCCCGGCGGTATCTATGCCACCAACTTCCGCGACATGCAGGCCAAGCACCCCGGCCGCGCGCTCGAGAAGGCCGTCAAGGGCATGCTGCCCAAAGGTCCTCTGGGCTACGCCATGATCAAGAAGCTCAAGGTGTACGGCGGTGCCGAGCATCCCCACACCGCCCAACAGCCGCAAGTGCTGGACATCTAAAGGAGCCTCAAGATGATTGGTGAATGGAACAATGGCACCGGCCGTCGCAAATCCAGCGTCGCCCGCGTGTTTCTGAAAAAAGGCTCCGGCCAGATCGTGGTCAATGGCAAGGACATCCAGGCCTACTTCGGCCGCGAGACCTCCATCATGATCTGCAAGCAGCCCCTGCTGCTGACCAACCATGCCGAGACCTTCGACGTGATGGTCAACGTGCACGGCGGTGGAGAATCCGGCCAGGCCGGTGCGGTGCGTCATGGCATCACCCGCGCCCTGATCGACTACGACGCCACACTCAAGTCCGGTCTGTCGCAAGCTGGCTTCGTGACCCGCGATGCCCGCGAAGTCGAACGTAAAAAGGTCGGTCTGCGTTCCGCACGCCGCGCCAAGCAGTTCAGCAAGCGCTAACCAGCGCCTGGTCTCTGCCGCAGAAACCGCCTTCAAGCCTGGCTTGGGGCGGTTTTTGTTTTCTGTGGCCCGTTTCTTGTTAAAGGGGTTGGCATATGAGGTTGCGCCTGTTGCGCAGAAGAATGACGGTGAGTGCGCCGCGCATGGCGATCCGCAGTGCCACGCCTTGGCCGCTTCGCTGGTTGCTCGCGGCTGTGGTGCTGGGGTTCTCGGGCGCACTGGCGCTGTGGGCCTTTGAGTTCGGCAAAGAGATTGCCGGGCTTGAGCGCAACGCCAAACAGGAGCTGGAGCAGTTGCGCAGCGAGGTGCAGGCATTGCGTGCCGACCTGGGCAAGGCACGGTCGGTCGTCAACACGTCGGAAAGCCTCTTGACCGCAGAGAAGGCCGCGCAGGCGCAGCTGATGTTGCAGATCGGCCAGTTGCAGGCCGACAATCAGTCGCTGCGCAGCGACCTCGGCTTCTTCGAGCGCCTGATCCCCGCCGCAGGAAGCGATGCGCTGAGCATCCGTGGCTTGCAGATCGAGCGCGTGGCTGAAGCTCAGCTCAGATGGCAAGTCCTGATGATTCAGGCAGAAAAAAATGCCCCCGATTTCAAAGGACAGCTGGAGGTGAGTTTCACCGGAACGCTGGATGGTCGTCCATGGACGGCATTGCACGCGCCTGCCCCCTCACCGGTGCTGATCAAGGGCTCTCTGCGCCAAGAGGGCCTTGTGGACGTTCCGCCGCAGGCCGTGGTAAAAATCGTGACCGCGAAAATCTTGCAGGGCGGGGCCGTGAAGGTTCTGCACACCATCAAACTCTGACCTCCGTCTCTCCTGAACCACCCCCCCCCCATGTTTGGCAAAAAAAAACAACCCCCCATCAAAAGCCTGATCGCCCAGGGAACGCGCATTGAAGGCAATGTGGTGTTCCACGATGGACTTCGCGTGGATGGCGAAGTGGTCGGAGACATCCGCGCGAGCGACGAGCAGCCCAGCATTCTGGTGATCAGCGAGTCGGCCAGTGTGAGTGGCCAGATCCATGCGGATCACGTCATCATCAATGGCACCGTCAAGGGTCCCGTGTTTGCCTTCGACCTGCTGGAGTTGCAGCCCAAAGCCCGCATCGAAGGGGATGTGTCCTACAAGGCGCTGGAAATGCACCAGGGTGCCACGATCTCCGGCCAGCTCAGGCCCATGACCGGCGGCCTCGAAGACAAACCCACACTGAAATTGGCGGCAAACAACGGGTGAGCACAATCCCGAGCGTTTTGCTATAGCATTGCATTTCGTCGTGAGTGAAGGGCATTCACGATACCCTTTTCGGACTTGGGTCAAGGCCCGATTCCCCACCATTCAAGGACACGCATGAGCGCCGTCGCCGACAACATTCAGACCGACATGCCAGCACCGCTGGTCTTCACCGACAGTGCCGCGGCGAAAGTGGCCGAGCTGGTGGCCGAAGAAGGCAATCCCGACCTGAAACTGCGCGTGTTTGTGCAAGGGGGCGGGTGCTCGGGGTTCCAGTACGGATTCACGTTTGACGAAGTGGTCAACGAGGACGACACGACGATGACCAAGAACGGCGTGTCGCTGCTGATCGACGCGATGAGCTACCAGTACCTGGTGGGGGCTGAGATTGACTACAAGGAAGACTTGGAAGGCGCCCAGTTCGTGATCAAGAACCCCAACGCCAGCACTACCTGCGGGTGTGGATCGAGCTTCAGCGTCTGAGCCCGCTGGGCGGCCGCAAATAAAAAAGGAGCGCATGGCGCTCCTTTTTTATTGCCGCTCGAAAGCGGGGGGGTCATTCGGCGCTGGCTTGCAGCACGGTGGCGGCCGCGTTGAGGCTCAGCCGCTGTTGTTGGGCGACGGCTTCAAAACGGGCGCGGAAGGCCTGGTTGAGAGGGATGTTCTCGCTCTGGCGTGCGATCTCCAGCGGATCCTGGTGCACGCCTTTGACTCGGAACTCGAAATGCAGGTGCGGACCGGTGGAGGCGCCGGTGGATCCGACGGCACCGACGAAGTCGCCCTGTGACACCTTCTGACCGGTGCGCACGTCAATGCGACTCAGGTGGGCGAAGAGGGTGGACTGGTTGTCTCTGTGGGTGATCTCGACGACGTTGCCATAACCGCGCTGGACGCCCGCGAACGTCACCACGCCATCGCCGATCGTGCGCACCGGGGTGCCAGTGGGGGCGGCGTAGTCAATGCCGAGATGGGCCTTCTGCTTGCCCGAGATCGGGTGGAAGCGCATGCCGTAGCCGCTGCTCACGCGCGAAAACTCGAGGGGCGAACCCAGGAATGACTTGCGCGAGCTCTCCCCGTTGAAGCCGTAAAAGGCACCCTTTTGCCCTGGTTCCTCGAACCACACTGCCGCGTGCGTGCGTCCGTTGTTGACAAATTCGGCACTCAGCAGGCGGCCGGCACGCATCGTTTCGCCATCGGCTTCGAGGTTTTCGTAGACCACGCTGAAGCGGTCGCCCTGGCGCAGGTCGCGACGGAAATCGATGTCGCTGGCGAACACTTCCGCCAGTTGCACGGCCACGCTGTCGGGCAGGTTGGCCGCGTCGGTGGCGGCGAACAGCGAACTGTGGATCACGCCACTGGCCAGGCGGACCTGTGCGGTCAGTTCACCGCTTTCCCGGCTGACCTTGAATCCGTCCGGCCCGTTTTCGACCACCATTCGCTGAAACACGCGACCGTCGTCTGGCACCCAGCGTGCGCTCAGGCGATGCAGCGCCTGCTGGTCGTTCGTTTCGACGGTGACCAGTTTGCCGATCCTGCCTTCGAACAGCTGCCGGGCCTGCGGGTCGCTTTGCAGCAGGGCCACGGCGGCGGGGTCGCGCACATCCAGGCGCTGCAGCAGGCTCTGGGCGGTGTCGTCGCGGCGCACGGTGTCGCTGCGGTACAGCGTCAATGGAATGGTGGCACCCAGACTCAGGTCTGCGAGTGGACGCAACGGCAGTTCTTCAACGACCTCGCGCACCGGCAACAGGGCCGCGTCGGGCGCGAGGGGCGCGATGCCGAAAGCGGTCACACCGGTGCCAAGCAGCAGCGCACCAATACCAGCCATGATGCGGCGTGGATGGCGAGCGAGGCTGTCGAGGACCGCTTGAGGGGTGGACCGTGCCAGTTGGGGCAGCTTGTCTGTGCGGGAAGAAGAAATCAAGATCGATGTCCGGCAGAAGTGGCGGGGGGCGCCACCCGTCGATAGGGGTGTTCGGGTCGCATCAGCCAGGGCATCGACGTGGGCCACGGCTCGCCCTCTAAAATCCGGGCTCGCGAAACCCAAAAGTATAGTCACATCACCCCGTGATGCATCTGAAAAAACCCTTATGAATCACAGCGAAATCGATACCAAAGGTGTTCAAAAACCGCTCGTTGCCGGTGTCGGACTGACGGACGGCGTGCGCGAAGCGCTGGAGGTGACATTGCGGGGGTGTGAGGAGTTGATTCCGCACGACGACTGGGTGAAAAAGCTCACGCGGTCTGAGCAGACGGGCGTGCCACTGCGCATCAAGCTCGGGCTGGACCCGACCGCGCCCGACATCCACATCGGCCACACGGTGGTGCTCAACAAGATGCGCCAGCTGCAGGACCTGGGGCACCAGGTGATCTTCCTGATCGGCGACTTCACCAGCCTGATCGGCGACCCTTCCGGGCGGAACAACACACGCCCGCCGCTGACCAGCGAGCAGATCAAGGCCAACGCCGAAACCTACTACAGGCAGGCCAGCCTGGTGCTGGACCCGGCCAAGACCGAGATCCGTTACAACAGTGAGTGGTCGCTTCCATTGGGTTCGATGGGCATGATCCAGCTGGCGGCCAAGTACACCGTGGCACGCATGATGGAGCGCAACGATTTCCACGACCGTTTCAAGGCCGGCACGCCGATCAGCGTGCACGAGTTCCTGTACCCGCTGATGCAGGGCTACGACTCGGTGGCCTTGAAGAGCGACCTGGAGCTCGGTGGCACGGACCAGAAGTTCAACCTGCTGATGGGGCGCCACCTGCAGCAGGAGTACGGCCAGGAGCCCCAGTGCATCCTGACGATGCCGCTGCTCGAAGGCCTGGACGGCATCGACAAGATGTCCAAGAGCAAGAACAACTACATCGGCATCACCGAAGAGGCGAACAGCATGTTCGCCAAGGTGCTGTCAATCAGCGACACGCTGATGTGGCGCTGGTTCACGCTGCTGTCGTTCAAGTCGCTGGCCGAGATCGAAGCGCTCAAAAAAGAGGTCGAAGGCGGGCGCAACCCGAAGGACGCGAAGGTGATGCTGGCCAAGGAGATCACCACGCGGTTCCACAGCGCGGCCGCCGCTGACTCGGCCGAGCAGGATTTCGTCAACCGCAGCAAGGGCGGTGTGCCGGATCAGATTCCCGAGGTGACGCTGTCGGGGGCGCCCATGGGCATCGCTGCGCTGCTCAATGCGGCGGGCCTGGTGGCGTCCAACGGCGAGGGCAACCGGTTGATCGACGGCGGCGGTGTGCGCATCGACTCTTCGGTGGTCAGCGACAAGGGGCTGAAGCTGGGTGCCGGGGTGTATGTGGTGCAGGTTGGCAAGCGGAAGTTTGCTCGGGTCACGCTTTCATAAACCTGCACCTCGCGGGATCGGGGCGCCAGCGCGCTCTGTTCCGTTCGTGTCCCCCGGACCGGCTGCGCCGGTCCTCCTCCTTGACCTCACTGCACAGAGCGCGCTGGCGCCCCGATCCGAGGTGATGTGGGCGCTCAACTGTGGGCGTGCCCGGGTGTGCGCGGTCTGACGCGATGGGTGGATGGCGCAGCGAAGTAAAGGAGGAGGGCTGGCGCAGCCAGCCCGGGGGACATGAGCGGAGCCGTCCGCCCCATCGCGTCAGGCCATGAAGCCACGTGTGAACGAACCAGGACTCAGCGCGCCCCAGCCTTCTCCAGCAAAGAAACCATCGCCGAGTACCCACGGGCCTTCGCCAGCGCCAAAGGTGTCTGACCACTGCGGTCCGCCAGCTGCAGGTTCGCCCCCGCATCGATCAGCGCCTTCAACGTCGCCTGGTGACGCGCACCCCCATCGCCCAGCACGATGGATTCGATCACCGCCGTCCAGTGCAGGTTGTTCACGTGGTCCAGCGGCGCGCCAGCGGCGATCAGCTGCCTCACCACGCCGTCATGCCCCAGGTGGGCCGCCGCGATCAGGGCGGTGCCGTCGTAGCGGCTGGTCACCTGTTTCGCGCTCGCGCCCAGCTGCAACAACACCTTCAGCGTGTCCTCGTCGTCCGCCACCGATGCGATGGTGACGGCGTCGTAGCGGTCGCTTTCCAGCTTGTTCAGGCCGGCGCCGGATGTCACCAGCGCCCGAATCACCTCGCGCTGGCGGGCGAATGTGGCCACGTGCAGCGGCGTGCGTCCGTACCCATCGACGGCGTTCAGTGCCGCACCCGACGACGTGAGGCGCTGGACCTTGGCCACGTCGCCCTTGTGCGCCGCCATGTGCAGGCCCGTGTAGGCCACTGCCTCGGCCGTACTGGGTGCGACCTGGGCCTGGACCGACACGCCAGCCAACGTCAGCGACAAGGCCAGCGAAATGACCCGGAGGGGCGTTTTCATTTCAGCAGGTCCGCAACCTTGGCAATGCCGGCGTTGGCGCACTGCTCGTCCAGATGACCGCCGGGCGCACCGCCCACACCCACCGCACCAATCACTTCGTTGCCCACCTTCACCGGCACGCCGCCGCCCAGCACCAGGAAGCCGGGGATGTCCACCAGCGTCGCCGCGCCGGGGTTCTTCTGCACGTTCTCCAGCATCGCGGCGGTGGTGTTGCGGGCCGAGGCCGAGGTGTAGGCCTTGCCTTGGGCGGCGCCGATGGTGTGCGGGCCGGCGTTGTCGGCGCGCTGCAGGGCGCGCAGGTTGCCGGCGCGGTCGACCACGGCGGCGGTCACGTTGTAGCCCGCGGCGCTGCACGACGCGACGGTGGCGGCGGCAATCTGGTTGGCGAGGTCCAGCGACATGTTCTTCTCGGTGCGCACGGCCTGCGCGCTGGCGGCGGTGGCGATCAGGGACAGGGCGAGGGTGGATGCAAAAACGGTGGCTTTCATGGGGTTCTCCTTCGGGTGTGTGCGGTTCGATCAACCGTGGGAGAACTGTAAAAATTCACGGCCTTCGCCACCATTCGGGCGGCTACGCGCGGTGCTCCGTAGAACTACGGAGTGCCGCCGTTGCTCTCGGCGTCCACCAGCGCGGCGTAGTGGCGGATCAGCTGCGCCAGCGACTCGGCCTGCAGCTTGGCGAACAGGTTGGCGCGGTGGCTTTCCACCGTGCGCGGCGAGAGCTCGAGCGCGCGGCCGATCTCCTTGTTGGTCAGGCCGGCGACGATGAAGCCCAGCACCTCGCGCTCGCGCTCGGACAGCTGCGCGTAGCGCTCGCGCGCGGCGCGGTCGGCCTGGTGGCGCTCGCGCGAGCGCACGTGCTGGCGCACCGCGTTCTGCAGCGCCTCGATCAGCAGCTCGTCGTTGACCGGTTTCTCCAGGAACTCGGCCGCGCCGGCCTTGAAGGCGCGGCGGCACATGTCCACCGTGCCGTGGCCGGTGAGCATGATCACCGGCTGGTCCACGCCCTGCGCCACCAGCGTGTCGAGCACCGCCAGGCCGCTGATGCCGGGCATGCGCACGTCGAGCACGATGGCGCCGATGCCTTCGCGGTCGAAGCCGCCAAGGAAGGCCTGCGGGTCGGCCCAGGTCGTGACGCGCAGTCCCACCGTGCCGATCAGCAGGGCGAGACCCTCGCGAACGGCCGCGTCGTCGTCGATCAGGTGGATGGTGGGTGACAGGGTAGGGCTCACAAGGCTTCCTCCGCTCTTTGGGCTTCGGGGCGAGCTTGCTTGGGGTGGACCGGCGCGGTGCTCATCCGTGCTTCTCCGCCAATGGCAGGCGCAGGCTGAACTCCGCGCCGCCTTCGGGTCGGTTGGCGGCACTGAGCGAGCCGCCCATGCCGCTGGCCAGGGTCTCGCACAGCGAGAGACCCAGCCCGAGGCCGCCTTCACGGGTGGAGAAGAAGGGTTCGAACAGGCGCGGCAGCACCTCGGCCGGGATGCCGGGGCCGCTGTCGGCCACCCGCAGTTCGCCTTGCCCGTCGGCCCGTGACACCGTGAGCGTGAGCCGGCGCGCCGTGGGCACGGCACCCTCCATCGCCTGCAGCGCGTTCATCAGCAGGTTGTGCACGATCTGGTCCAGCGCCACCGGGTCGGCCGCCACGCTCACCGCGTCCGCAGCCTGCAGTTGCGGTACCACACCGCGCCGCTGGCACTCGGGCTCCAGCAGGTACAGCGCCCGGCGCACGGCTTCGGCCAGTTCCACCGCGAGCACGCCGCTGCGGGTGTCCGGCCGCTCGACCGTGCGGCGCAGGCGGCCCACCACCTCGGCTGCGCGGCGGGCCTGCGCGGCGGCTTGCTGCATGGCGGTGCGCGCGGTGTCCAGCTCGGGCGGCTCGTCGGCCAGCAGGCGCTGTGCGGCCTGGGTGTTGGCCAGCACGGCGGTGAGCGGCTGGTTGAGTTCGTGCGCCATGCCGGCGGCCAGCTCGCCCATGGTGTTCAGCCGCGCCACCTGGCCGAGCCGCAACAGCTCTTCGGCGCGGCGCCGCGCGATCCGCTGGCGCTGCCACTGGGCCAGGGCCGCGAGCACCAGCGCCACCGCCAGCGTCCACGCCAGCATGCGGCCCCAGGGCAGTGCGTCCCAGCCCATCTGCCGCGTGGCGACCACGTCGAAAGGCTGGCTCCCGGCGGCCAGGTGTTTGTGGAATTCGAAGCGCCAGCCGCCGGTGCCTGCCAGCGCGGCGGCATCGCCCGCCTGCAGCTCGAAGGCCTGGCCTTCGTGTTCCAGCGCGACGCGCACCGGGCTGCTGGCGGGCTGCATCGGCCACTCGGCCCAGGGCACCATGCCACGCAGGTCGATGGTGAGGGCGTAGGCCGTGGGGTCGGCGGCGAGCACCAGCCGGTAGCGGCCGCTGGCCAGGTCCAGCGCCGCGAGCGCGGCCCGCTGTTGGGCGCGCGAGGCGGCCTCGGCGGCAGCCAGGGCCGCGTCCGGCCAGGCCGCGTCGCGGTCACGGCGCTGCACCGCGAGGATGTGCGGGTAGAGCGCGGGCAGGCGCTGTTCGGGGGGCGTGGCGCCCGGCGTTTCAGGCCCGGGCTGCAGCAGGGCCAGGGTGTCGAGGATGGCGTCGTGCTGCACCACCTGCTGGCTCAGCAGCCGGTGCACGATGCGGGCGTCGGTCTCGAACAGGGCGCGCTGTTCGTCGATCGCCTGCCGCGCGAGCAGCACGGCACCGGCCAGCGAGACCGCCGCCCCGACCATCCACCACCACCGTGTGCCCGACCCCGTGTTGCGCATGCGGCTGATTCTGGCACGCACGCCGCCGGATCAGAGTCTCATCGATCCGCGCAACGGCGGAGTGTGAGGCTCAGCCGGGCCAGCCGCCGGGCCGCCCCAAGGCAGGCCCAGCCCCCTCGGGGGGCAGCGACCCGCGTAGCGGCGGAGCGTGGGGTCAGCCGGGCCAGCCGCCGGGCCGCCCCAAGGCAGGCCCAGCCCCCTCGGGGGGCAGCGACCCGCGTAGCGGCGGAGCGTGGGGGTCACCCAAACAGCGGCTTCACGTTCCAGATGTCGTCGGCGTATTCGCGGATGGTGCGGTCGGAGGAGAACATGCCCATGCCGGCCACGTTCATGATCGCGTGGTGGGCCCACTCGCTGGGGCGGCGGTACAGCTCGTCCACCTTCAGCTGGGTCGCGACGTAGTCGGCGTAGTCGGCCAGCAGCAGGTAGTAGTCCGATTCGAGCAGCGTGCGCGTGATGTCGTGGAAGCGGTTGGGCTCTTCGGGGCTGAAGGCGCCTTCGGCGATGCGGTCGATCGCGGTCTTGAGGTCGTAGTTGTGGTCGTAATAGCGGCGCGGGTTGTAGCCGCTGGCGCGCAGGGCCGCGACCTGCTCAGTGCGGTTGCCGAAGATGAAGATGTGCTCCAGCCCCACGTTTTGGGCGATCTCGATGTTGGCGCCGTCCCAGGTGCCGATGGTCAGTGCGCCGTTGAGCGCGAACTTCATGTTGCCGGTGCCCGAGGCCTCGGTGCCGGCGGTGGAGATCTGCTCGGACAGGTCGGCCGCGGGAATGATGACCTCGGCCAGCGACACGCGGTAGTTCGGCAGGAACACCACCTTGAGCTTGTCGCCGATGCGCTTGTCGTGGTTGACGGTGCGTGCCACGTCGTTGATCAGCTTGATCACCAGCTTGGCCATGTAGTAGGCCGAGGCCGCCTTGCCGCCGAAGATCACGGTGCGCGGCACCCAGTTGGCGTTGGGGCGCGCCAGGATCTGGTGGTAGCGCGTCACCACGTGCAAGACGTTGAGCAGCTGGCGCTTGTACTCGTGCATGCGCTTGATCTGCACGTCGAACAGGCTCTCTGGGTCGACCACGATGCCGGTCTCTTTGGCGATGCGTTCGGCCAGGCGCTGTTTGTTTTGTGCCTTGGCCAGTCGGAACGCGCTCTGGAACTCGGTGTCGTCGGCCAGCGCGCGCAGTTGCGCCAGCTCGCCGAGGTGGCGGCGCCAGGTGGTGCCGATGCGCGCGTCGATCAGCGCCGAGAGCGGCCGGTTGGCCTGCGAGAGCCAGCGGCGCGGCGTGATGCCGTTGGTCTTGTTGTTGAAGCGCTCGGGCCACAGGCGAGCGAAGTCGGCAAAGATGGTCTCCACCATCAGCTGGCTGTGCAGGGCCGACACGCCGTTGACCTTGTGGCTGGCCAGCACCGAGAGGTAGGCCATGCGCACGCGGCGCTGGCCGTGTTCGTCGATCAGGGAGATGCGGCGCAGCAGCTCGTTTTCACCCGGGAAGCGGTCGTGCACCTCGGCGAGGAAACGCGCGTTCAGGTCGTAGATGATGCGCAGGTGGCGCGGCAGCAGGCGGCCCATCAGCTCCACCGGCCAGGTCTCCAGCGCCTCGCTCATCAGCGTGTGGTTGGTGTAGCTGAAGATGCGCTGGCACAGGTCCCAGGCGGCGTCCCACTCCACGTGGTGCTCGTCCACCAGGATGCGCATCAGCTCGGGCACGGCCAGCGCCGGGTGGGTGTCGTTGAGGTGGATGGCGACCTTGTCGGCGAGCTGGTCGAAGCTGCCGTGGTGCTTCAGGTAGCGGCGCACGATGTCCTGCAGCGAGGCGCTGACGAAGAAGTACTCCTGGCGCAGGCGCAGCTCCTTGCCGTGTTCGGTGCTGTCGTCGGGGTAGAGCACGCGCGAGACGTTTTCCGACTGGTTCTTGGCTTCGACCGCGCGCATGTAGTCGCCCTTGTTGAAGGCGTCGAGGTTGATGCCGCTGGAGGCGCGCGCGGTCCACAGGCGCAATGTGGCGACGCTGCTGAGCTCGTGGCCGGGCACGCCGCTGTCGTAGGCGGTGGCGATCACATCGTCGGTGTCGACCCAGCGCACGTGCTCGCCTTCCTGGACCAGCCGGCCGCCGAACTGCACGGGGTAGCTGAACTCGGGGCGCATGAATTCCCAGGGGTTGCCGTTGACCAGCCAGTAGTCCGGCTCTTCGACCTGGCGCCCGTCGACGATGCGCTGCGCGAACATGCCGAAGTCGTAGCGGATGCCGTAGCCCATGCCGGGCAGGCCTACCGTGGCCATGGAGTCGAGGAAACAGGCGGCCAGGCGACCCAGGCCCCCGTTGCCCAGGCCGGCGTCGGTTTCCAGGTCGATCAACGCGTCGAAGTCGGCGCCGAGCTGGGTGCAGGCGGTCTTCGCGTCGTCGTAGATGCCGACCGCGAGCAGGGCGTTGGTGAGCGCGCGCCCGGTGAGGAACTCCAGCGAGAGGTAGTACACGCGCTTGGCATCGTTGTCCTGTGTCACGGCCAGGGTCTCGCGCCAGCGGTGCATGGTGCGGTCGCGCACCGCGTGGAACAGGGCAAACAGCCAGTCGCGGCGCGTGGCCGAGCGCAGGTCTTTGCCCACCGCGTAGACCAGCCGGTTGGCGATGGACTTGCGCAGCGCATCCACCGTGTTGTCCAGATGGTCGTACTCGAACGGTGCGGTGGCGGTGCCGACGGTGGGGGTCAAGGGGGTGTTCATGGTCTCGGTTCGAAAACGGTGAGCGGGTGGTCTGCGTCAAGCAGAAGCTGTGCCAGTGGCATCGGCGCGGGCCTGCTGGTAGACCCGCAGGGTGTCGGTGGCGGCGCGTTCCCAGCCGAAGCGCAGCGCCATGGCGTGGCGCTGCACGGCCTGCCAGTCGGCCGGGCGGCGGCGCAGCGCAAAGGCGCGGCGCAGGGCGGCCATGAGGCTGGCCACGTCGAAGTCCTGGAAGACGAAGCCGCTGGCGCTGCCGTCATCGAGGTTTTCGAGGCTGCAGTCGACCACCGTGTCGGCCAGTCCGCCCACGGCGCGCACCAGCGGGAGCGTGCCGTAGCGCAGGCCATAGAGCTGGGTCAGGCCACAGGGCTCGAAGCGCGAGGGCACCAGGATCACGTCGCTGCCGGCGATCACGGTGTGGGCCAAGGCCTCGTCGTAGCCGATGTGCAGGGCCACGGCGCCCGGGTGGCGCTGGGCCGCGTGCTGCAGCGCCTGTTCGATCAGCGGGTCGCCCGCGCCCAGCACGGCCAGCTGGCCGCCACGTCGCACCAGCTCGTCGACCACACCGGGCAGCAGGTGCAGGCCCTTCTGCTCGGTCAGGCGGCTCACGACACAGAACAGCAGCGCGTCCGGCTGGGCCTTCAGGCCCATGCGCTGCTGCAGCCGTGCCTTGGCCGCAGCCTTGCCGCGCAGGTCGTCGGCGCTGTAACCGGGTTGCACCAGCGCATCGCCCGCGGGGTTCCAGATCGCGTCGTCGACGCCGTTGAGGATGCCGTGCAGGCGGTCGCGCCGCTCGCGCAGCACGCCATCGAGCCCGCAGCCCTGCTCCTCACCCGTGATTTCGCGCGCGTAGCTCGGGCTCACCGTGGTGATGGCGTCGCTGTATTGCAGGCCGGCCTTCATGAACGACACCTGGCCGTGGAATTCCAGGCCATGGACATGAAACAGCGCATCGGGCAGACCCAGGCGGTGGCACACGCTGACCGGGAACACGCCCTGGTAGGCCAGGTTGTGGATGGTGAACACCGTGGCGGGGCGGCGGTGGCCCGCTGCGACGAGGCGGGCCAGGTAGGCGAAGGCCAGACCGGTGTGCCAGTCGTGGCCGTGCACCACATCGGGGTGCCACGCCGGGTCCAGACCGGTGCCCAGCAGCGCCGCCGCCCAGCCCAGCCAGGCGAACTGGTCGGCGGCGTCGGCCCAGGGCTTGCCACTGGCGTCGTGGTACGGGTTGCCGGGCCGATCGAACAGGCCGGGCGCTTGCAGCAGCATCACGGCCTGCCCGCTGGCGCTGATGCGGCCCAGCTGCAGCCAGGGCGTGGGCCCGGGCGCCGAGCTGGCCAGCGGCCCCAGCCCGCCCGGCAGGCCCATGGTGCCGCCCGCCGGCACCAGCAGGCTCGGTCCTTCGGGCGTGACCCCGGCCACCACCGAAGGGAACGCGGGCAGCAGCAGGCGCACGTCGGCGCCCAGCGCAGACAGCGCCGGCGGCAGGCCCGCACTCACGTCGGCCAGACCGCCGGTTTTCAGCAGCGGGAACACCTCGGAGCAGACGTAAAGGACTTTTGGCGGGTTCATGCAGAAATCCATGTCCGAGAGAAGGGAGTCAAGCCAGCACACCGCGGAACCGGCTTCGCCGGGCCGCCAGTGTGGCCCCCCTTCCAGGGGGGTGACGCCGAAGGCGGCGCGGGGGGTGATCAAGTTCTCGGGGGGTCATGTCAGTTTTTCAAGCATCGCCCGCGTCACCAGCACCACCCCGCTGTCGGTGCGGTAGAAGCGGCGCGCGTCCTCGGCGGCGTCGAAGCCGATCTGCATGCCTTCGGGGATCACGCAGCCGTTGTCGATCACCACCTTGCGCAGTTTGCAGTGCCGGCCCACGTCGACCTCGGGCAGCAGCACCGCCTCTTCGACGGTGGCGTAGGAGTGGATGAAGACCTTGGAGAACAGCACCGAGCGGTTCACCGAACCGCCCGAGATGATGCAACCGCCGGAGACCAGCGAGTCCACCGCCATGCCGCGGCGGCCGTCGTCGTTGAACACGAACTTGGCCGGGGGCAGCTGTTCCTGGTAGGTCCAGATCGGCCAGTCGCGGTCGTACATGTCGAGCTCGGGGAGGGGGCCGGTGAGGTCGAGGTTGGCGGCCCAGTAGGCGTCCACCGTGCCCACGTCGCGCCAGTAGGCCGGCGCCTCGGGCGAGCTTTTCACGCACGACATGCCGAAGGGGTGGGCCACGGCCTGGCCCTCAGCCACCATGGCGGGGATCAGGTCTTTGCCAAAGTCACGGCTGGAGCCGGGCGTGGTGGCGTCTTTTTCCAGGGCCGCAAACAGGTGCTTGGCGTCGAACACATAGATGCCCATGCTGGCCAGCGACACGCCGGGTTTGCCCGGCATGGCGGGCGGATTCTCGGGTTTTTCCAGGAAGTGGGTGATCTGGCGGTTGCCGTCGATGGCCATCACGCCGAACGCGCTGGCCTCTTCGATCGGCACCTCGATGCAGGCCACGGTGCACTTCTTGCCCTGGGCCACGTGGTCCGCGATCAGCTCGGCGTAGTCCATCTTGTAGATGTGGTCCCCGGCGAGGATGAGGATGTAGTCGGGGTTGTGCGCGCGCAGGATGTCCAGGTTCTGGTAGACCGCGTCGGCCGTGCCCAGGTACCAGCTCTCGTCGTCCATGCGCTGCTGCGCCGGCAGCAGGTCGATGAACTCGTTGAACTCGTTGCGCAGGAAACTCCAGCCGCGCTGCAGGTGGCGCAGCAGCGAATGGCTCTTGTACTGCGTCAGCACGCCGATGCGGCGCACGCCCGAGTTCAGGCAGTTGGAGAGCGCGAAGTCGACGATGCGGAACTTGCCGCCGAAGTACACCGCGGGCTTGGTGCGGCGGTCGGTGAGCGCCTTCAGGCGCGAGCCACGCCCGCCCGCGAGCACCAGGGCGATGGTGCGCTTGGCCAGGTACTGGGGAGTGTTCTTGTGTTCCATGCGTGTCTCCTGTTGTGTTGAAAGGCGGTGGGAAGGGAAAGCCGGAGCGCGTGACCCACCCAGGGCACCCAAAGCACCGGCTTTGCCGGGCCAAAGGGTGCGTCCCCCCGGGGGGACGCCGCGAAGCGGCGCAGGGGGGGACTCACTCCTGCCTCCAGCGGCCGTGGGCGCGGGTCATGGCGGCCAGGCGCTCGGCGGGGCGGTGGTCCACCTGGCTCCAGTCGAAGCGCCATTCCCAGCAGCCGGTGGCCAGGCCGGGGGTGTTCATGCGGTGTTTGGTGTCCAGGCCCAGCACGTCCTGGAACGGCACCACCAGGGTGTTGGCGACCGACATCGACAAGGCGTTGATCAGGGTCCAGTGCGGCTCGGTGTCCACGCAGTGACCCAGGTAGGCCCGCGCAGACGCTTTTTCGCCGGCGGGCGCGCTGTGCCACCAGCCCACCGTGGTCTCGTTGTCGTGCGTGCCGGTGTAGGCCACGCTGCCACGTTCCAGGTTGTGCGGCAGGTAGGGGTTGGCCGGCCCGCTGCCGAAGGCGAACTGCAGGATGCGCATGCCCGGGTACCCGCAGGCCTGGCGCAGCGCGGTCACCTCGGGCGTGATCATGCCCAGGTCTTCCGCAATGATGGGCAGGTGGCCCAGTTCGTCCTCGATCGCCCGGAAGAACGCCAGCCCGGGCCCGGGCTGCCACTGGCCGGCCACGGCGGTGGGCTCGCTGGCGGGGATCTCCCAGTGCGCCTCGAAGCCGCGGAAGTGGTCGAGCCGCACCACGTCGACCTGCTGGAACAGGTGCGCCAGCCGGTCTTTCCACCAGCGGTGGTCGCGGTGGGCCATGGTTTCCCAGTTGTAGAGCGGGTTGCCCCAGCGCTGGCCGGTGGGGCTGAAATAGTCGGGGGGCACACCGGCCACCACGGCGGGTTCCATCTGCTCGTCCAGCAGGAACTGATCGGCGTGGGCCCACACATCGGCGCTGTGGTGCGCCACGAAGATCGGCGCGTCACCCACCATCTGCACGCCGCGCTCGCGCGCGTAGCTGCGCAGGTTCTGCCATTGCACCCAGAAGCGCCACTGCACGAAGCGCCAGAAACCCAGCGCGTGGGCCGACTGTTCGCGCACCGCGTCCAGCGCGGCCGGATCGCGGCAGGCCAGCGGCTCGGGCCAGAGCGACCAGGGGCCACCGTGGCGTTCGTCGATCACCATGAAGAGGGCGTGGTCGTCGAGCCAGTGGGCGTGCGCTTCGCAGAACGTGGCCAGGGCCTCGCGGCAGACGTCGGTGGCGCGCTGGTTGAAGCCATCCCAGGCCTTGCGCAGGCAGGCCATGCGGTACGGTGCCACGCGCTCGAAGTCGCAGCGGTGGTGGTCGAAGCCCTTGCGTGCCATCCAGGGCAGCCAGCCCTGTTGCACCAGGTCGTCCAGGTCCACCATCAGCGGGCTGCCGGCGAAGACCGAGACGCTCTGGTAGGGCGAATTGCCCGGGCCGGCGGGCGAGAGCGGCAGGATCTGCCAGAGCGACTGGCCGGCCGAGGCCAGCCAGTCGACAAAGTGGCGCGCGGCAGCGCCGAGGTCGCCCGAGCCGTGGGGGCCGGGCAGGCTGGTGATGTGCAGCAGCACGCCGCTGGTGCGGCGCGCGAGGATGTCGTGGGGGGTCGGGTTCATGGCGTGGTGCGTGGGGTTGGCATCAGCCTTGCAAACTCTGGACCAGCAGGTAAACGCCCGGTTCGTTCAGCAGCAGCGCCCCGGTGTGGGCGCCACCGGACACGTCGGTGCGGGTCAGCGCGCGGGCGCTGTCCAGCCGCAGCGACCAGCCGCCCGCCGGCAGCGCCATGGTGGTGGGGCCGTGGCCCGCGTGCCACACCAGCAGCAGGCGCTCGGTGGGGGCTTGGCCGGGTTCGCCGGCGGTAATGAGCGCGCCCAGCGTGCGGTGGTCCGTGCTTTGCCAGGCCTGGAACGACGGCGCCAGGCCGTTCACGTCGATCCAGGCGATGTCGGCCGGCCCGCCCTGGGCGGGTGGCTGGCCGCTGAACCAGCGGGCCTGGCGCAGGCCCGGGTGCTGGCGGCGCAGCGCGGCCAGGCCGCCCACGAAACCGGCCAGGGTGGTGTCGGCCCGCGCCCAGTCGAGCCAGGTGATGGCGTTGTCCTGGCAGTAGCTGTTGTTGTTGCCCTGCTGGCTGTGGCCGATCTCGTCGCCGGCCAGCAGCTGCGGCGTGCCCTGGGCGCAAAACAGCGTGGCCAGCAGGGCGCGGCGCCACAGGCCGCGCCGGTGCCGCACGCCGGGGTCGTCGCTGGCGCCTTCCGTGCCGGCGTTCGCGCTCAGGTTGTGGCCGTGGCCGTCGCGGTTGTCTTCGCCGTTGGCGCGGTTGTGTTTGCGGGCAAAGGCGGTGAGGTCGGCGAGGTTGAAACCGTCGTGCGCGGTGAGCAGGTTGACGCTGGCGGTGGGCAGCCGGTCGTGGCGGCGGAAGCGGTCGCTGCTGGCGCAGACGCGGTTGGCGAGTTCGCCGCGCGTGGCCGGGTGGCCGAGCCAGAAGGCGCGCACGCCGTCGCGGAAGCTGTCGTTCCACTCCAGCCAGCCCGGTGCGAAGCCGCCCAGGTGGTAACCGTTGGGGCCGATGTCCCAGGGCTCGGCGATCAGCCGCACGTGGCGCAGCACCGGGTCTTGCGCCATGGCGGTGAGCAGGGGGGCTTGGGGGTGGAAGGCATGGCCGAGCGCGGCGACGCGGCCCAGCGACACCGCGAGGTCGAAGCGGAAGCCGTCCACGCCGTAGGCCATCACCCACCAGCGCAGGCTGTCCATCACCCACTGCACCACGCGCGGCTCGCTCACGTTGAGGCTGTTGCCGCAGCCGCTGAAGTTGTGTGGCACGCCGCGCTCTGCCATCGCGTACCAGTGGTTTTGTCCGAGGCCGCGCCAGCCGAGCGTGGGACCGTCGAGGTCGCTTTCGGCCGTGTGGTTGAAGACCACGTCGAGCACCACCTCGATGCCCGCGCGGTGCAGCGCGTCCACCATCAGGCGGAACTCGGCGCGCACGGTGGCGGCCTCATCGGCATCCGAGGGATCGCTGCCCTTGGTGGCGGCCGCGTAGGCGGGCTCGGGCGCAAAGGCGTTGAGCGTGTTGTAGCCCCAGTGGTTGGAGAGGCCGCGCGCCAGCAGGTGGCGTTCGCTGATGTGCTGGTGCACCGGCAGCAGGCAGACGGTGGTGACGCCCAGGCGCTGCAGGTGGGCGAGCACGGCCGGGTGGGCCAGGGCGGCGTAACTGCCGCGCTGCGCCTCGGGCACCTCGGGGTGCAGACGGGTCAGCGCTTTCACATGGGCTTCGTAGAGGAACACGCGCTCACCCGCGACCCAGGGGCGCGGAGCGATGGCCTGGCCGGCGTCCAGTTCGGCCTGGGTGTCCAGCACCACGCACTTGGGCATGGCGGCGGCGTTGTCTTGCGGGTCGGGCTGGTGCTGCCCCCAGGCTTGTGTGGGCTGCAGCGGGTCCGCCGCGCTGTGGACGGTCTGCAGCGCCAGGCGCCCGGTGTCACCCACCAGGGCCAGCGCCCAGGGGTCGAGCAGCAGGCGGGCGGGGTTGAAGCGCTGGCCGGCGTCGGGGTTCCAGGGGCCATGGGCGCGCAGGCCGTAGAGCTGGCCCGCGGCCAGACCGGGCACGAAGCGCGACCACAGGCCATTCCCCGCGGCCACCAGCGCCACCCGCCCGGTGGATCGTTGCGCCGCGTCGAACAGCTCCACCTCGATCGCACCGGCCTCGGGAGCCCAGACGGTAAAACGCACACCAGGCTGCCCGTCCTGCACCTGCAGGTGGGCACCCAAGCCGGGGGCGGAGTGCGCTGTGTTCATGCGCTCGCGGGTTCGGGCTGCAGCCAGACAACGGCCAGCGGGGGCAAGGTGAGCGCCGCCGACCAGCCCTGGCCGTGCAGCGGCTGTGCCTCGGCCTGCACGCGGCCATGGTTGCCCACGTTGCTGCCGCCGTAGTGGCTGGAATCGGTGTTGAGGCCTTCGCGCCAGGCGCCGTCGTGCGGCAGTCCGACGCGGTAAGCGTGGCGCACCACCGGCGTGAAGTTGGCGACCACGACCACGGTGTCTTCCAGCCGCTGCCCGTAGCGCACGAAGGCCAGCACACACTGGTCGGCGTCGTCCACCACCAGCCACTGGAAGGCGTGCGGGTCGGTGTCTCGCGCGTGCAGCGCGGGCTCGCGGCGGTAGGTGTGGTTGAGGTCTCGCACCAGTTGCTGCACACCCGCGTGCGTCGGGTCGCCCAGCAGGTGCCAGGGCAGCTCGCTGTCGTGGTTCCACTCGGTGGGCTGGGCCAGCTCGGCGCCCATGAAGAGCAGTTTCTTGCCCGGGTGCGCGTACATCCAGGCGTAGAGCGCGCGCAGGTTGGCGAGCTGCTGCCAGCGGTCGCCGGTCATCTTGCCCAGCAGCGAGCCCTTGCCGTGCACCACCTCGTCGTGCGAGAGCGGCAGCACATAGTCTTCGCTGTAGGCGTAGGCCATGGCGAAGGTCATCTTGTGGTGGTGCCAGCGCCGGTTGACCGGGTCTTCCGCCATGTAGGCCAGGGTGTCGTGCATCCAGCCCATGTTCCATTTGTGGTCGAAGCCCAGGCCACCCTCCTGCACCGGGCCGGTCACGCGCGGGAAGGCGGTGGACTCTTCGGCGATGGTGGTGGCCTGCGGCGCTTCGCGCTGCAGCACCTCGTGCACCTCGCGCACGAAGGCGATGGCCTCGTAGTTCTCGCGCCCGCCGTCGCGGTTGGGCACCCACTCGCCTTCGGGGCGGCTGTAGTCGCGGTAGAGCATGGAGGCCACCGCGTCCACGCGCAGGCCGTCGATGCCGTACTGCTCGATCCAGAACAGCGCATTGCCGACCAGGAAGTTGCGCACCTCCAGGCGACCGAAGTTGTAGATCAGCGTGTTCCAGTCGCGGTGGAAACCTTCCTTCGGGTCGGCGTGTTCGTAGAGCGCGGTGCCGTCGAAGCGCGCCAGCGCGTGTTCGTCGGTCGGGAAGTGGGCGGGCACCCAGTCGAGGATGACCTTCAGGCCGGCGGCGTGCGCCGCATTCACGAAGCGGCGGAAGCCCTCGGGTGTGCCGTAGCGCGCGGTGGGCGAATACAGGCCGGTGGGCTGGTAGCCCCAGGAGGCGTAGAACGGGTGCTCGCTGACCGGCAGCAGCTCCAGGTGGGTGAAGCCCATGCCGGTGGCGTAGGGCACGAGGTGCTCCACCAGGTCGTCCCAGGTGGGCAGGGTGTGGCCGCCGCCCGGGCGTTTCCACGAACCCACGTGCACCTCATAGACCGCCATGGGCGCGGCCGGCCGCGTGTGAGCCGCCGTGGCCACGGGCGAGGCGCGCAGGGGTTCGCAGACGCGCGACGCGTTGCCCGGCGGCAACTCGGTTTCACGCGCGTAGGGGTCTGTCTTCATCACGGTGCTGCCGTCGGCGCCGTGCACCTCGAACTTGTACCAGGCGCCCACGCCGGCCCCGGGCACGAACAGCTCCCAGACGCCGCACTCGGGGCGCAGCCGCATCGACTGCACCCTCCAGCCGTTGAAATCGCCCGTCAGCCCGACGTGGCGCGCCGCCGGTGCCCACACGGCAAAGGCCGTGCCCGCGACGCCGCCCATGACCGTGGGGTGGGCCCCCAGCTTTTGCCACGGCCGCAGGTGCTTGCCCTCGGCGAGCAGCCAGGCGTCGGTTTCACCGATCCAGAAACCGGGGGGCGAGGGGGTGTCGGTGGTGCTGGGGATCATGGTGGTGAGTCTCTGAGGCATTCTGTCACCGAACCGGTACCAGGCGGTTACCGATGAGGGTGGTCGAGGCGTGCGGGCGCTGGGTGACAATCGGTCCATGCCCACGTCCGCAACCCGTTTTCTCACCCCGCAGCGCCTGCTCATGGCCTCGGTGGTGGTGGCCCTGATCACCATCACGCTCAAGACCCTGGCCTGGTACGTCACCGATTCGGTGGGCCTGCTGTCCGACGCGATGGAGTCGCTCGTCAACCTGGCCAGCGCCATCTTCGGCCTGGTGATGGTGACGATCGCGGCCCGCCCGGCGGACGACGACCACCCCTACGGCCACCACAAGGCCGAGTACTTTTCGTCCGGTTTCGAGGGCATCCTGATCATCGTGGCGGCACTGGGCATCGTCTGGACAGCGGTCAGCCGCCTGCTCGACCCCCAGCCCATCGAGCAGGTGGGCTGGGGCCTGGCGCTGTCGGTGGCGAGCTCGGCGCTCAACGGCCTGCTGGCCTGGGTGATGTTCCGCGCGGCCAAAGAGCACCGGTCCATCGCGCTGGAAGCCGATGCCAAACACCTGACCACCGACGTCTGGACCTCGGCCGGCGTGGTGATCGGCATTGCCCTGGTGCACTACACCGGCTGGCTCTGGCTGGACCCGGTGGTGGCCATTGGCGTGGCGCTCAACATCCTGAAAGAAGGGTTCCACCTCATCTGGCGCTCGTCGCAAGGGCTGATGGACGAGGCCCTGGAGCCGGAGGTGATGACCACGATCCAGCAGACGCTGGACGGCTTTGCGAGCCAGCGGGGCGAGGTGGCCATCATCCGCTTTGACCACGTGAGCACCCGCAAGGCCGGGCAGCGGCGGTTTGTGGACATGCACATGCACATGCCGGCGAGCTGGTCGCTGGGGCGGGCTGCCGCGGTGCGCGCCAGCGTCGAGCAGGCGCTGATGAGCGCGGTGCCGGGGCTGCGGGCCTCGATCCAGCTGCTGCCCAGCGACGTCGAGGCCCACTTTGACGATGCCAAGGATCTGATATGAACCACCCCCGCCGCGCTGCGCGCGACCCCCTCAAGGGGGCGGCACTGGCCGTCCGGCAAAGCCGGCCCGGCGGTGCCCTGGGCTTGCTTCGCCACGCGTGGCGCTGGTGGTTGTTGACATGATGGCGCTGCTGCAACGCGTTCGCGAAGCCCGTGTGGTGATCGCGGGCGAGACGGTGGGCGAGATCGGCCAGGGCCTGCTGGTGCTGGTCTGCGCCGAGCCGGACGACACCGAGGCCATTGGCGAGAAGCTGCTGGCCAAGATCCTGAAGCTGCGCATCTTCTCCGACGACCAGGGCAAGATGAACCGCAGCGTGCAGGACGTGGCGGGCGGCCTGCTCATTGTCAGCCAGTTCACCCTCGCTGCCGACACCCGCAGCGGCAACCGCCCCGGCTTCACCCAGGCCGCGCCGCCCGCGCTGGGCGAGGCGCTCTACGACCGCTTCGTCGAGACCGCACGCCGGCAGCACCCCGTGGTGCAGACCGGCCGCTTCGGTGCCGACATGCAGGTCCACCTGATCAACGACGGGCCGGTGACGATCCCCCTGCGCATGGGTTGAGCGCGGCGCGTCCCGATCCTGTTTTCTTTGACGTCATGACCCTTCAACTGTTCGATTCTTTTTCCGCCTCACCGCGCCCCGACGCCGACCGCATCCTGGGTGGTTTCCGTCTGGGCGATGCGACGCTCGATGCCGCGCCCGCCTGGCCGTTGCAGCGCCTCGTCACCCCGTTGCTGGGCGCCGACCGCCGCGGGTTCGAAGAGGCCTGGGTGGTGCCCGGCGACGCGCCGATGCTCGCTGGCCACACCGAAGGCATTGCCTGGCGCCGCTGTGGCGACCTGCTGTTCGGCGTGATCGAGCTGGACGAGGCGCAGGTGACCGCCGCACCGCCGCGCTCGGCGCTGCACATCGCGAGCGAGATGGCCTACGCGCGCCTCTTCCGCCTGCTCGATGCCCAGGGCCTGCCCCACCTGTGGCGGCTGTGGAACTACATGGCCGACATCAACCGCGAGTCCGACGGGCTGGAGCGCTACCGGCAGTTCAACCTGGGGCGCGCCGAGGCCTTCGAGCACGCGGCGCGCAGCGTGGTGGGTCGCGTGCCGGCGGCGTGTGCGCTCGGGCTTGCGGGCGGGCCGCTGAGCATCGCCTTCCTGGCCAGCGCCACGCCGGTGATCCCGATCGAGAACCCGCGACAGGTCAGCGCCTTCCTCTATCCGAGCGACTACGGGCCGCGCCCCCCGACCTTTTCACGCGCGGCGCTGGCGCAGCCGCCTGGGCAGGAAATCCTGTTCGTGTCCGGCACGGCCAGCATCGTCGGCCACCAGACGGTGCACCGGGGCGATGTGCGGGCGCAGACGGCCGAGAGCCTGGACAACATCGCGGCGGTGCTGGAGGCGGCACGGCCGCACGCCCGCCGCGGCGGGTTCGAGTTGCCCGATCTCGCCTACCGCGTGTACGTGCGCGACGCCGCCGATCTGGCGGTGGTGCGCGAGGTCATCGCCGAGCGCGTGGGCGGTGCGCCCGTGGTGTGTGTGCTGGCCGACGTGTGCCGGTCGGATTTGTTGGTGGAAATCGAGGCACAGGGGTTTAAGTAACCCCCCTGCGCCGCTTCGCGGCTTCCCCCCTTGAAGGGGGGACCCCACCAGTGGCCCGTCCTGAGCATGACGAAGGGCGGTTCCACGGTGGGTCTGGCGAAGGCACGTGCTTCGGAACGCCAGCTGGGTCAGTACGGGCTGGCGAAGCCCAACCCGGCGAGGATTTCAATCTCCCGCGCTTCCATGTCTTCGGCGTCTGCTTCGCTGGTCTCGTGGTCCCAGCCCTGGGCGTGCAACGTGCCGTGCACCAGCAGGTGCGCGTAGTGCTCGGCCAGTGGCTTCTTGAGTTCCTTCGCCTCGCGCGCCACCACCGGCGCGCACAGCACCAGGTCGGCCATCACCAGGGGCTCGGTGGCGTAGTCGAAGGTGAGCACGTTGGTCGCGTAGTCCTTTTGGCGAAAGTCGCGGTTCAGGGCCTGACCCTCTTCGGCGTCCACGATGCGCACGGTGATCTCGGCGTCGGCGTCCAGCGCGTGGCGGATGCAGCGCATCACCCGGTGGCGCGGCAGCGCGGCGCGGTGGAGGGCGGCGTCGTCCAGCGCGCCGAATTGCAGGGACAGGGAGAGCGAGGGCAGGGCCATGGCGTCAGACCGTCTTTCGGCGCGCGCGTTTCACCAGCGGCGTGTCGGCGGTGCCCGGGCTGCGCGCGTCGTAGGCGTCCACGATGCGGGCCACCAGCGGGTGGCGCACCACGTCGGCGCTGGTCAGGCGGTTGAAGGCGATGCCGGTCACGCGCTTGAGCACGCGCTCGGCGTCGATCAGGCCCGAGAGCTGGGTGATGGGCAGGTCGATCTGGCTCACGTCACCGGTGATCACGGCCTTGCTGCCGAAGCCGATGCGCGTGAGGAACATCTTCATCTGCTCGACCGTGGTGTTCTGCGCCTCGTCGAGAATGACAAAGGCGTGGTTGAGCGTTCGCCCGCGCATGAAAGCCAGCGGCGCGATCTCGATCTGCTGGCGCTCGAAGGCCTTCTGCACCTTGTCGGTGCCCATCAGCTCGTAGAGCGCGTCGTACAGCGGGCGCAGGTAGGGGTCCACCTTCTGGCCCAGGTCGCCGGGCAGAAAGCCGAGTTTTTCCCCGGCCTCGACCGCCGGGCGGGTGAGCACGATCTTCTGCACCGCGCTGCGCTCCAGCGCATCGACCGCGCAGGCCACGGCGAGATACGTCTTGCCGGTGCCGGCCGGGCCGATGCCGAAGGTGATGTCGTGCGTGGCCATGTTCTCCAGGTAACGCGCCTGGTTGGGCGTGCGCCCGCGCACCTCGCCGCGCCGCGTCTGCATGGCCAGCGCGCCGTCGCCCGGCTCGGCCAGCGCGGTGTCGCCGCTCAGCATGAGCTGCACCTGTTCGGCGGGGATCGGCTTCTTCGCCATCTGATACAGCGCCTGGATCACCTCCAGCGCCTGCTGCGCCCTGGCCTTGGGGCCTTCGATGCGGAACTGCTCGAACCGGTGCGCCACCTTGAGCTGCAGCGCCGCCTCGATGCTGCGGATGTGGCTGTCCATCGGGCCACACAGGTGGGCCATGCGGGCGTTGTCGGGCGGGGAGAAGGTGTGGCGGAGGATCAAAACGGATAATCCAGGACAGTCCAATGAAAGGTCTTCAATGATAGGCAAGTTGACCGGCACGCTGCTGGAAAAGAACCCGCCCCAGATCCTGATCGATTGCCATGGCGTCGGTTACGAGGTGGACGTGCCCATGAGCACCTTCTACAACCTGCCCGCGCTGGGCGAAAAAATCTCGCTGCTCACGCACTTCGTGGTGCGCGAAGACGCGCAGCTGCTCTACGGCTTCGGCAGCGCGGCCGAGCGCGAGGCCTTTCGCCAGCTCGTCAAGATCAGCGGCATCGGCCCGCGCACCGCGCTCTCGGTGCTCTCGGGCATGAGCGTGGGTGATCTGGCGCAGGCCGTGACCGCGCAGGACGCCGGGCGCATCGTCAAGGTGCCGGGCATCGGCAAAAAGACCGCCGAGCGCCTGCTGCTCGAACTCAAGGGCAAGCTCGGCGCCGACCTGCCGCTGGCCGGGGGCGCCACCGCCGTGGGCGACGCGGCCAGCGACATCCAGCAAGCGCTGATGGCGCTGGGCTACAACGAGAAAGACGCGGTCGCCGCGCTCAAGGCCCTGCCCGCGGGCGTGGGGGTGAGCGAGGGCATCAAGCTGGCGTTGAAGGCGCTGGCGAAGTAAACTGGCGCATCGCTATATTTGTATAGCAAAGGAGTGCCGCATGCTAGCCATCCGCCTGACCCCCGACATCGAAGCACGCTTGAACCGCCTGACCCAAGAAACCGGTCGCACCAAGACGGCCTTGGCGCGCGAGGCCATCTTGGAGCACCTGGACGACCTCGAAGATTTCTACCTGGCTGAAGCCCGGGCGCGAAAAAACCGCAAGACCATCCCGCTGACCGACGTGGAGCGCGAGCTTGGCTTGGCAAATTGAGTTCGACCCCGACGCGCTGAAAGAACTCAAAAAACTCGACCGACCGATCCAGACGCGTCTGGTCGCGTTTCTGCGCGACCGCCTGTCTCTGCTGGAAGACCCACGAAGCATCGGCGAGGCGCTGTCCGGCGCTCGCTTGGGCAGCTATTGGAAATACCGCGTGGGCGACTGGCGCATCGTTTGCGACATTCAAGACCAGCGCATCGTCGTGCGCGTGTTGCGCATCGGCAATCGGCGCGAGGTCTATCGCTGAACGGGGCAGCGGAAGGCATGGAGAAGAGGGGAAGCCCCTCCGTGAACGCGGCGGAACCGGCTCCGCCGGGCCGCACCGCGTTGCCCCCTGGGGGGTGACGCCGCAGGCGGCGCGGGGGGCTCCTTTACTGCGCGTCCCGCACCACCCGCCCGTTGAGCGCCTGCACCGGTCGCGCGTTCATCGGGAACAGCTGGGCAAACAGCTTGAGCTGCTCCTTGCTCACCGTCACCGGCGCCTTGATCACGTTCCACAACACGCCCTCGGTGCAGGGCGGCGTGGTGAGTGAGCCCATGAACTGGTAGTAGCGCTGGTCTGTGGGCAGCAGGGTGTTCATGTCGAGCAGGCCGGCGGGCAGGCGCACGCGGTCGCCCGTGTCCAGCGGCATGTGGGTCCAGACCTTGTGCACCAGCTCGTTGGCCGAGCCCGGGTCGATCAGCACGGCGACCACGGCGAGCTGACCTTCGTCGTTCTTGTGCACCAGGTGCGCGACCATCGAGAAGCCCTTGTGGTTGACCTTCTCTTCCGCCGGGTGGTGGAAGTGGAACTGCAGCAGCTGGTAGGTCGAACCGCGCACGCTCAGGGTGTTGCCGGGCTCCAGATCGACCTGGATGGTGTGGCCGTTGTTCACCACGCTGCCGCCGGTGGGGCGGTAGTCGAACTGCAGCGGCTCGGCCGGACCCTGGAGGGTGCTGGTGTCCTGGATGTGCACGGGCGACTGGCGCTTGCCGATGGCACAGGTGTTGAACTCGGGTTTCACGCCGGCCCAGTGCTCGGGGCCGTACTTGCCTTCGTAGGACCAGTGGGGTTGATGGTCTTTGGTGCTGTGGGCTTCGGGCGCGGCGTGGCCGCTGCGGATGGCGGCGCTGGCGCGGCTGTGGTCGGGGGCGGTCGTGGCATGGAGCCTGCCGCGTGGCTTGGTGGCGGCCGGCGCCTGCGGTTCGGCCGCCGGTGCCGAGGCGACCGCGGGGCCGCCTGCCGGCTGGCGCGCGGGCTCGCCGATCACCAGCGAGACCCCGCTTTTGGTGCCGCCAGCGGCGTCGAGGGCGGCCTTGATGCGGCTGGCCGCCGCCAGCGTCTCGGTCGAGCGGTCGCCGCCGGCGGCCGGGGGGGCGGCCTGGGGCTTGGCGGTGGCGGAAGGGCGGGTCTCGGTGTGCGCTGCCGCTGCCGGGGCCGCCGCGGCGTCGCTGGCGGCGGCGGGGCCGGCCAGGCCGCACAGCGCCGCCACCGCGAGCCAGGACAGCGGGGCGGACAGGCGGAGCGCGGAGTGCGTTTTCATGGCGGGTGCGGGGTTCGTGCGTGGGGCGGTGTTGCCGGTGTATCGGCAGCGGCGATCACCGACTTGAGCGGCTGCCTGCGGAACGCGGCCTGTATAGTCAATGACCGCCCCGCTGTTCCCAACCGACGCCCCTGCCGTGAGCATCCAGACCGACGATTTCGCCCCCGCGCCCCGAGTGGTCTCGGCCGCCGCTGTGTCGCCCAAAGAAGAGGCGATCGAGCGCGCGCTGCGGCCCAAACTGCTGGACGAATACGTGGGCCAGCAGAAGGTGCGCGAGCAGCTGGAAATCTTCATCGGCGCGGCCAAGAAGCGCAGCGAGGCACTGGACCACGTGCTGTTGTTCGGCCCGCCCGGCCTGGGCAAAACCACGCTGAGTCACATCATTGCGCAGGAGCTGGGCGTGAACCTGCGCCAGACCAGCGGCCCGGTGCTGGAAAAGCCCAAGGACCTGGCCGCGCTGCTGACCAACCTGGAGCCCAACGATGTGCTCTTCATCGACGAAATCCACCGCCTCAGCCCGGTCGTCGAAGAAATCCTGTACCCCGCGCTGGAGGACTACCAGATCGACATCATGATCGGCGAGGGCCCCGCAGCGCGCAGCATCAAACTGGACCTGCAGCCCTTCACCCTGGTGGGCGCGACCACGCGCGCCGGCATGCTCACCAACCCGCTGCGCGACCGCTTCGGCATCGTGGCGCGGCTGGAGTTCTACACCGCCGACGAGCTGGCGCTGATCGTCCGGCGCAGCGCCGGTTTGCTCAACGCGCCGATGGACGAGGCCGGCGGCTTCGAGATCGCGCGCCGCTCGCGCGGCACACCGCGCATCGCCAACCGCCTGCTGCGCCGCGTGCGCGACTACGCCGACGTGAAGGGCACGGGCCGCATCACCAACGACATCGCTCACCGCGCGCTGGCCATGCTCGATGTGGACCCGGAAGGCTTTGACCTGATGGACCGCAAGCTGCTCGAAGCCGTGATCCACCGCTTCGACGGCGGGCCGGTGGGGCTGGACAACATCGCGGCCAGCATCGGCGAAGAGCGCGACACCATCGAAGACGTGATCGAGCCCTACCTGATCCAGCAGGGCTTCCTGCAGCGCACGCCACGCGGGCGCATCGCCACGCTGGCGGCCTACCGCCACCTCGGTGTGATGCCCCCGCAGTCGGGCGATCACCTGTTCCCGGACTCGAACTGACGTGCCAGGGGGTTGGGACCACACCACCGGCATGCCGCCTGGCACGGAGGCGCTGTACCGGGCGGCGCTGGGTCCTGCCGGCGCCCTGGCTTACCTGCCTTTCTTCACCCGCTTTGAAGCAAGTGGTCGCTCGGGGGTGGTCTGGAGCACGCGCGCGGCGGTGGGCCACCTGGCGTGGCTGGTCTACTGGCGCCTCTGGGACGCGGTGCTGGCCCTGGCCAGCCTGGCGGTCGCCGGGGCGGGCGCGCTGGGCTGGCTCTGGACGCACGCGGACGCTGTGCCCACGGGGGTGCGGGTCGGCTTGACGGTGACCGTGGCCGTGCTCTGGTGCGCCTTGCCCGGCTTGTGGGGGGTGGCCTGGCTGCACGCCGGCCTGCGCCAGCGCGCGAAGCTCGCAGTCGAGGAGGCCGACACCTTCAAGGAGGCCCTGGAACGGCTGGAGCGTTCGGAGAACGCGTGGCGCCTTCGGGGCTTGGGTGCCGCAGGGGCGGTGGCCCTGGCCGTCGCGCTGCTGGCCGGGGTGGTCTGGCAACTGTGGCGGGTGCCCGTGGCCGCGGGCGAGTCCGCCAGCGCGCCGCCTCGTCCGACGCAGTCGCCCGTCGCCAGCCCTGCCGCCGTGCCGTCGCCCGTGGCCGCCCAGCCGGCGCCGTCCAGGCCCGAACCCGAGCCCGACCTCGAACCCGTGATCGAGCACCCGGTGGCTTCGCCGGCCGCTGCGCCGGGGCCTGCCGCTCCCGAGGCGCCGGGCATCCGCCCCCGGCCCCGGGGTTTCGGGGTCAACGTCGGCATGTTCGCTGTGGCGGGCAATGCCGAGCGGGTGAAGGCGCGCCTGGCCGAGGCGGGTCTGCCGGTGCTGGACGACCCGGTCGAGTCGGCGCGAGGGACGCTCACCCGCATTCGGGTGGGGCCGTTTGAGCAGCGCGAACAGGCCGAGGCGGCCGCCAAGACGGTGCGGACGCTGGGCCTGGAAGCCCGGGTCTACGCGCCCTGACGCGCCGCTCGGCGAGCGCCAGCAACCCCGGGAGGATGGTGATGGAGGCATTGCGGCCAGACGGCAGCCAGGTGTTTCGCGCGTCGTGGCGCAGCGGGGTGGTGTGGACGGCGCTGCTCACCGCGCTCCTGGCCGTGGGTCTGGGCTGGGTCGCCTGGGACATTGGGGCGAACGGCAAGGGCGGCCTGCTGGGGGTGTTGTCCCTGTTCTTCCTCGGGGTCGCCTGGCTGGTGCTGCGGCCCCTGTTCAGCACTGTGCCGGTGCTGAGCGTGGGCCCGCAGGGGGTGGGCGGTTTTCTGCTCCAGGGGCACACGGTGCCGTGGAGCGAGATCAGCGATGTGCAGCACGCGACCGTGCAGGGGCAGCCCATCGTGACGCTGGTGCTGCACCCAGGCGCGCCTTCGCTCGCCCGCACGCGCTCGCTGCTTCGCCTGGGCCAGCACCGCAACATCACCCTTGGTCCGCTGCGCAAGGCAGACCGGGAGCCGGCGCTGGCGGCCTTGATGCAGGCCTTCCGGCGGTACGCGGGGGCGCAGTCGCTGGCCGCGGCCCGGGCCCTCATGGACGCCGCCGTGACCGAAACCGAATTTCACGAGCGCCTGCACGCGCGCACGCCCTCGACCTGGGCGCTGTATGCGGTGATGGCGGTCAACGTCGGTGTGTGGCTGCTCAACCTGCTGAATGGCCTGAGCGCGATGCAGCCGAGCTCGGCCGAGCTGTTCGCCTGGGGCGCCAACTCGACCACGGCGGTGGTGCGCGACGGCGAGTGGTGGCGCCTGCTCACCGCCACCGTGCTGCACGCCGGGGTGATGCACCTGGCGCTCAACATGTATGCGCTGTGGGACGCCGGGCGCCAGGTCTGCCGCTGGTTCGGCAACGGGCAGTTCCTGCTGATCTACCTGGGCGCCGCGCTCGCGGGCAGCGCGCTGAGCCTGCATTTTTCGGCGCAGCAGGCGGTGTCGGTGGGGGCTTCGGGCGCGGTGTTCGGCGTGCTCGGTGCGTTGATGGCGGGGGTGTACCAGCACCGCGAGCGGGTGCCCAAAGCGATGGCCACACGCTTGCTGACCAGCCAGGGCCTCTTTGTGGTCTTCATGCTGGCGCAGGGCTTCACCCGGTCCGGCATCGACAACGCGGCCCACGTCGGCGGTCTGGTGGTAGGCGTGCTCATCGCCTGGCTGCTGGTCGAGCTGGTGGACGAGCGGGCCAGCTTCACTCAGCGCTTCGGTCACCAGGTGCTGGCGGTGGCCGTGACCGCGTTGGGCGTGGGTGGCTTGGTGTGGTCCGCACAGCCCGGGGTGGATCACCGCGAACTGTTCGGGAACCAGGCCATGCTGCGCGAGGTGTTGCCGCCACTGCAGGCGGCCGAGAAAGCGCTGCAGCAGGACGCCCAGGCCAGGAAGGAAGGGCGTTTGCCGCACGACCGGTTTCTTGACGCGCTGGAGCAGCGCCACATTCCAGCCGTGCGCGGCGTGCTGCAGACCATGGACCGCGTGCACCCGGTGCAGGCGCTGCCGCTGCTGGATGACCTGAGAAACCGCAACGTGTACCTGCTGGAAATGATGGAGCTGGAACTGGGCATGGCCCGCGGCTCGGTGGACCCGGCACAGGCGCGACCCCGGTTGGCCGAACTCTCCAAGCTGCTCACGGCCGTGGACCAGCGGCTGAAAGACCGCAGCGCGAAAGCGCCGGACTGATCAGGCCCGCGCGGTGTCCGCGGCGCGCAGCAGGCCCATCACCATCAGGCACTGCGCGGCGCCGTAGCTGCCGAGCACCCAGAGCGCCGACGCGGGCAGGGGGGTGACGAATCGGTTGATCGCCAGCAGCGTGTCGCTCACCATGAAACACAGGGCGCCGGCGGCGACCAGGCGCGAGGGGCCGTCGCGCCACACACTGGCGCGCCCCAGCGACTGCGAAGCCATCAGCGTGATCGCGAGCACATAGACCGCCACCGGCACCCGCAACCCGGGCGGCAGCCCGCCGGCCCACAGCAGCGCGTACACCATCGTCCCCAGCGCGCTCACGCCGGCCCAGACGCGGCGCTGGGGCAGCCAGGGCGCGTCCTGCCGGAAGCGCAGGGTGTAGGCGATGTGCGCCAGCAGAAAGGCCACCAGGCCGGGGATGAACAGGCCCTCCAGCATCAGGGCCACGTCGCCCGCGAGCGACGCCAACAGCGCGGCCAGCAGCCAGGCGCTGCCCGGGGCGTCCGGCCGCGAGCGCTGGTGCGCCGCCACCAGGGCCAGTGCGATGCCCATGGTCAGCGGTTTGAACACCAGATGCAGCGTGGCCCAGCCCGTGGCCGCCGTGGCCGCAGAGAGCGCCGCGCATTCGATCAGCAGCAACTCGCCCTGTGAGATGCGCCCCTGCAGCAGCGCGCCCAGCGCCCACAGGCCCGCGAGCAGCACACCGGCCCCGCTGGCGTTGTGCAGCAGCGGGCTGCTGTCGGCGTGCCAGAGGAAGAGCGCCACGCCGCCCAGCAACACCGCGAACTGCAGCGCGGCAAACACCTGCACGGCGCGCGCCACCGGCGGGTCGAAGCGCTGCACGGCGGCGATGTCGAAGGCCGCGACCGGGTGCTTCGCCGCCACGTCCGCCGCCCGCCAGCCCGGGGGATTGAGCCAGGTGCGCAGCTTGTCGCCCCAGCGCGTGGCGTGCCAGCTGTCGCGGGCGAGCGCCGCGTAGACCTCCAGGTTGGCCCAGACCGGGTCCCAGCTCTGCAACGGCTTGCGCGTGCCGTAGACGCAGGGCTCGCGCGGGTCTTCGGGTTCAAACGTGCCGAACAGGTGGTCCCACAGCATCAGGATGCCGCCGTAGTTCTTGTCCACGTAACGATCGTTCACGCCGTGGTGCACGCGGTGGTTGGAGGGCGAGGCGAACCAGCGGTCGAAGCGGCCCATCGAGCCGATCTGCTCGGTGTGGATCCAGAACTGGTACAGCAGGTCGATCAGCCCGACCACGACGAACACCAGCGGCGGCACACCCGCCAGCGCCATCGGCAGGTAGAACACCCAGCCCAGCAGCGGGTAGCTCACCGGCTGGCGCAGCGCGGTGGACAGGTTGTAGTGCTGGCTCTGGTGGTGCACCACGTGCGCGGCCCAGAGCACGCCGACCCGGTGGCCCAGGCGGTGGTTCCAGTAATAGAGGAAGTCGTAGGCCAGCAGCGCCAGCAGCCAGCCCACCGGCGTGGTCCAGAAGCCCGAGTCGGGCCACAGGGCGGCGTGGGTGTACACGGCGGTGTAGATGCCCAGGCGCAGCAGCAGGGCGAACACGGCAGCGACCTGGCTCAGCATGCCCAGGCCGATGCTGGACACCGCGTCGGACAGCCGGTAGGTGTTGCGGCCGCGGCGCAGGCCGACCGCGAACTCGATGGCGATGAGCAGGAGGAAGACCGGCGTGGCGAAGACGATGACCTGGCTGGGTGACATGCCGGCCATTCTGGTCGGCTCTGCTCGAAGGCGCCTCTGGCATCAACCCTGATTGGGCTGAGACGTTGTTCGGCTTGAATGGGGGACGCTGCCCGCTGGGCAAACCGCTTCAGGCGGTACTCCGTGCAATGTGGTCAGCGATGTGCTCTGGTTTTTGGGGGGGCGTGTCATGCGCTGCTTCTCACCGCCCGATACGCCTGCTGCGGATCGTTGGGTTCCTCGGGTCGTGTCATCACCAGGCGTCCGTCGCGCATGAGCGGGCGCAGGTAGTTCTGCCGCACCACCTCGGTGTTGCGGCGCAGCACCAGGGCGAGTTCGTCCACCGGCCACGCGCGTTGGCTGCACAGGGCCACCACCAAGTCTTGTATCTCCTGCGGCGGGTGGCGTTGGCCGATGGCGCCCAGACGGGCGGCCAGGGAGCCGGGCAGGTCGTCCAGCAAGGCGGTGCGGGCGGCGTCTTGCCCGTCGGAGCTCGGGGGGTTGCTAGATAAGGCCCCGGGGTTACTAGACAAGCCGCTGCTCTGGGGCTGCTGGGTGGCGGGGTTGCTAGACAAAGACACCTCTGCTCCGCTCGCTCCTGCGAGGGCGCCCAGACCCAGCCGCTCCGCGGGCACGTAATAGGTGGCCGAGCCCCGGCCTTTTTGCGCCAGCAGACCGGCGTCGCGCAGGCAGCGCAAGGCGGCGCTGGCGCTGAGAGTGTCCACCTTGTTCAGGGCGCGGTAGCTGGCGTTGTCAATGGCGCCAGCCTCGCGCACGACCACAAGGGCCTTGACTTCGTCGGGGCTGAGCTGGGCGTCTTTGAACCGGGCCAGCCAGGCCACGTCGTCGGCGCCCAGAAAGTGGTGGAAGAAGTACCGGGCCACAAACTGGTCGTTGCCGCGGTCGGACTCGAACAGCGGTGGCGTCAGGCCTGCCTGTTCCATGGTGTCGCGCATCACACGGATGCCGCTGCCCTTGGTTTCGGCAAAGCGGGTTTCGTGCAGCACGGCAGCGATTCGCGGGTTGCGCGGCTCGCTGCCGGGTTCGCCCAGGTGCTCGGGCGACTTGAGCGATAAGCCCGGGTTGCGGATTTCCAGCCGGTTGGCGTAGCGAGTTATCTGCACCGGCTGTGGCTGTGGCTGCGGTAGCTGCGGTGCATGAGCGCGTTGACCAACGCTTCACGGATCACGCGTTGGGGGATCACTGGTTTGTCCTGGCGCTGCAGGTCGCCTTCTTTCAAGGCAAAGCCTTTGGGCAGGTCGTCGAGCACGGCGGCCTGGGCGCGGCGGATCAGGCGAAAGAGTGGGTCGCGCAGTTCGATGGTGTCGAAGCGGCGCTCGGGGTCGGGCACCCATTCGCGGCCGGGCACGCGGATGTAGTCCACCCGCGTCATGGGGAAGCAGCGGCGCAGCACCTGCGGTTGGCCAAATAGCATGACGCCGGCCACGGAGGGGCGCAGGGCGCCTTGTTCGTCTTTGCCGATGCATCCAAGCGAGCGCAGCAGTTCTTCGTCGGTCCAGCGCAGTTCTTCGGTGTCGGGGTTGGCTTCGGCGCGGGCCTGGCGGTAGTCGGCCAGGGCTTCGGGGGCGATGTCGTCCAGCGAGGTGTCGGGCACCAGACTGGCGTCGAAACTTTCGCGCTGACGGCCTTGGTAGAACACGGCCAGGTCGTCGTCGGTGCAGTGCTGGTCCACGCTGCCGACGCGGCGCAGTGCGCCTTTGGGGAGGCCCTGGGCTTTGAAAAAGATGGGCTTGTCTTGCGGTTGCGCCTCGGGCACAAAGGCCACCACCACGGCCTGGCCGTTCACCTGCTCGGTGCTCAGCTCGATGCGCACCGGCTGGTTGAAGGTCTCGCGGCACTGGGTGGCGAGGTCGGCGCAGAGCTTGTCGGGCTGTGGCACGCCCTCCACCTGGTAGCTGGGGAACAGGGCACGCCCAGCAGCAACCAGCCGCCGCCCAGGCCGGGCTCGTTGGCAAAGGCGCACACCGTTTCCAGCAGCGACTTGCCGGCCTCGCTGGCGCGCTTGGCCTCGATGCGCTCGGTTTCGTCGAGCAGGTTCAGGTTTTGCAGCAGTTCCAGCGCGGTCATTGGACGCTCGCTTCGGCGGTGACCTCGCTCAGCAACCGCAGGATTTCGGCCTCGGCCTTTGTCAGGTTGGCGTCGATCTTGGCCTGCGGGCGCGGCGGGGTGATCCAGATGAAGCAGGACAGGTGGTGGGATTTGCTCATGGAGGCTAGTTGCGGAGCGTTTCTCGCATGTCTATCGCGGGTCAGCTGGCAGTTTAATCCGCCCGATTTCGGGTAATTGAGTTGTTCCGAGCAACTGGATGAACGCCGTGGGGACCTTCAAACTCAGGCCAACGCACCCCGCGTGTCGATGGTGATCAGGCGCTCGACATGGCCCTGTGTGAGACCCCCACGCACGCCGACAAAAAAGTCGTGCAGGTTGACCGTGGGGTCGCAGTGGCCGGGGATCAGCCAGACCGTGTCGCCCAGCGCGGGCAGCGGGGCGCCGGGGGCGGCGGCGCGGAGCACCCCGTGTTCGTCGCCGCCGTTGGCGAACACCAGGCCGGCGGGGTGGGCGACCCGTGGCAGGCCGCTGTCGATGGCGTGGCTCTTGTGGCCGGCGTCGCAGACCGCGTGGTCCGCGCTGCGGCTCATGACCTGCGACTTGACGAACAGCGCGTGCTCGAACACCGGCGAGGCCGCGTCTCGTTCGTTGGTCGCGTAGTCGGCGTCCATGAACAGGTAGGAGCCGGCCTGCAGCTCGCCCCAGAGCCCGCTGGCGGCCTCGTTCACCAGGCTGCCGGTGCCCGCGCCCGTGACCAGCGGGGCATGGAGGCCGTGCTGGCGCAGCGCGTCGAGTGTCAGGCGCACGGCCTGGGCCGAGGCGGCGATGGCATCGGCGCGCTCGGCCGCGCCGCGGCGGTGTTGGGCACCGCCGTGGTAGGCCTGCAGGCCGGCCCAGCGCATCGCAGGGTGCTGGTGGATGAGGCGCACGAGCGCGAGCGCGGCTTCGCCCGGCGGGACACCGCAGCGGCCCTGGCCGACGTCGATCTCGACGAACACGTCGATGGCCGCCGCTTCATGCACACCCGCCGCCTGCAGCGCCGCCGCGAGCCGGTCAATGCCCTCGGCGCTGTCCACCGCGAGGGCGAAACGGGCCGCGCGGTCGCGCACCGCCCCCGCCAGCCGCTCAAGCTTGTGCGCTGCGATCACTTCGTTGCTGATGTAGATGTTGCCCACGCCCGCTGCCGCGAGCCGCAGCGCCTCGTCGGTCTTCTGCACGCAGACGCCGACCGCGCCCTGCGCCATTTGCAGCCGGGACAGCTCGGCGCTCTTGTGCATCTTGGCGTGGGGCCGCAGGCGCAGCCCGCGCTCGCGCGCGAACGTGGCCATGCGCGCGAGGTTGCGCTCCATGGCATCGAGGTCGATGACCAGCGAGGGCGTGTCGATGGCGTCCACACCCTGGCCGACCCAGGCCTGCGCACGCTGCCAGGTGTCAGGTGGTGCTTTCATCGAGCGAAGCGTCTTGCAGGTGCGAGGTGTCGGCCCAGCCCACCAGGCTCAGGCCCTCGGGCGACCACAGCAGGCGGTTGACGGCCGTGTTGGTCATGACCCAGCTGCGCGGGGCCTGCAGGTCGAGCCGGGTGGCGGCGCGGTAGAGGATGTCAAGCACGCCGCCGTGCGCGACCATCATCACCTGCTCGCCGGGGTGGCGCGCGGCCAGTTCTTCCACCGTGGCGATCACGCGCTCGCGCAACTGCAGCAGCGACTCGCCGCCCGCGGGCACGAAGTCGGGCACGCGCTTGCGCCAGGACAGCGCGTCCTCGGGCCAGCGGGCTTCCAGGTCGGCCCAGGTCTGGCCTTCAAAACGACCGAAGGCGCGCTCACGCAGGCCGGTGTGGGTGGCCACGGTCTGGCCGCGCGCGCGGGCGACCGCCTGTGCGGTCTCCAGGGCGCGGCTCAGGTCGCTGGCGTAGAAGGCGGCGATGGGTTCGTCGCGCAGCGACTGCGCGAGCAGCTCGGCCTGGCGGCGACCGCGCCCGTTGAGCCCGATGTCGGTGTGGCCCTGTATGCGGGTGTCGCGGTTCCATTCGGTTTCGCCGTGGCGCACGGCGAGGATGCGGGTGACTTGCAAGGGGGAACCTGTCAAAAGCGGCGGAATTGGCCTGCACTTTAGCTGTTCACCCGGGGTCTGACCACCCGACAGCGTGGGCGCTGGCGGGTTGTTTCGCCCAGAATACGGGCATGTCCTCATCCGCACCGGCACCGGCGCCGGATTTTTCCTCGCTGTTCCAGTTCCTGCCCATCGGTGCCTACCGCAGCTCGGCGGCGGGCGAGATGCTGCGGGCCAACCCGGCGCTGGTGCGCATCAACGGCTATGAAGACGAACGCTCCATGCTGATCGATGTGAACCGGGCCCACAGCGACTGGTATGCGACGCCGGGGCAGCGTGCGCGTTTTCAAGCGCTGCTGGCGCGCGACGGGTACGTGCGCGGCCTGGTCTCGGAGGTGGTGCGCCACACCGACGGGGGGCACCTGTGGATCAATGAAAACGCCCACACCGTGCGTGACGCGGCGGGCGCGGTGCTCTACTACGAAGGCACCGTGGAGGACATCACCGAGCGGGTTCGGGCGCAGGAGGCGCTTGCCCGCAGCGAAGAACGCCTTCGCCTGCTGACCACCCAGATTCCCGGCATGGTGTTCGTGGTGCAGGTGCCCGACGAGGGCGATCCGGTGTACCGCTTCGTCAGCGCCGGGGTACAGCAGATTTACGGGCTCACGCCGGAAGACGTGCTGCGCGATGCGAACGTGCTCTCGCGCTACCGCCACCCCGACGACGCGCCCCGGTTTGCCGAACACATCCGGCGCATCCATGCGGGTCTGCCGGACATCGGCTTCGAGTACCGCATCGTCCTGCCCGACGGCACCGAGCGCTGGCTGTACCGGCGCTCGGACACGGTGGCGCACGAGGACGGGGGGCAGGTGCGGGTGGGGTTGCTGCTCGACATCACCGACCGCAAGCGGGCCGAGATCGCGCTGCACGAGAGCGAGGCGCTGTGGAAGCTGGCGCTGGACAGCGCGGGCGACGGGGTGTGGGACTGGAACATCGTCACCGGAGCGGAGTACGTGTCGCCGCGCATCAAGGCGATGTACGGGTACACGGACGGCGAGCTGCTCCAGGACTCGAACGAGCTGGATGAGCGAACCCATCCCGACGACGTGCCTCAGATGCAGGCCGACCGCGCCGCCCACTTTGACGGACGCATGCCGGTCTACCGCAACGAGCACCGCATCCGGTGCAAGGACGGCAGCTGGAAGTGGGTGCTGTCGCGTGGCATGGTGATCGCCCGCGACGACCAGGGCCGACCGCTGCGCATGGTGGGCACGCACACCGACATCTCCGAGCTCAAGGCCGCCGAGGCCCACCAGCGTGCGCTGGAGACGCAGCTGCGCGAATCGCAGAAGATGGAAGCCATCGGCACGCTGGCCGGTGGCGTGGCGCACGATTTCAACAACCTGCTGGCCGCCATCCTGGGCAACCTGGCGCTCGCGCGAGAAGACGTGGGGCCCGACCACCTGGCGCAGGAAAGCCTGACCGAGATCGGCCGCGCCGCGATCCGTGCGCGCCAGCTGGTGCAGCAGATCCTGGCGTTCAGCCGGCGCCAGACGCAGGAGCTGCAACGCCAGCCGCTGCTGCCGCTGGTGGAAGACGCCCTGCGCCTGCTGCGTTCGCTGCTGCCGGCGGGCGTGCGCCTGAACACGCGCCTGGGCGCCGCGGCGATGCCGGTGCTGGCCGACGCCACGCAGATCCAGCAGGTGCTCATGAACCTGTGCACCAACGCCTGGCAGGCCATGGGGGCGCAGCCGGGCGACATCACCGTGGCTTTGCGCGAAACCCCGGTGGACGCGTCGCTGGCCCTGAAGCTGGGCGGCATCGACCCGGGGGCTTACGTGTGCCTCAGCGTGGCCGACAACGGCCCGGGCATGGGCGCCGACACGCAGCGCCGCATCTTCGAGCCCTTTTTCACCACCAAGGCGCCGGGCAGCGGCACCGGGCTCGGCCTGTCGGTGGTGCACGGCATCGTCAAGGCACACCGGGGTGCGATCGCGGTGCACAGCATGCCGGGTGAGGGCGCGCGCTTCGACGTGTACCTGCCACTGGCCTCGAACGCGGCCACGGCCGAAGCGCCGTCCGGGCAGGTGCCCGGCCCGGCCCCGGCCCCGGCCCCAGCCGCCGCGGGGCGCCACATCGTGTATGTGGACGACTACGAGGCGCTGGTGTTCCTGGCGGGACGCCTGCTGCGCAAGCACGGCTACCGCGTGACCACCTTCGTGTCGGGCGAAGAAGCGCTGGACTGGTTTCGCCGTTCGCAGGAGCCCGTCGACCTGCTGGTGACCGACCAGAACATGCCGGGCATGAGCGGTGTCGAGCTGGTGCGCGCGGTGCGCGAACTGCGTCCTTCGCAGCGCATGGCCATCGTGTCGGGCCATGTGAACGAGCAGCTGGTGAACGAGGCCCAGGCGGTGGGCGTGAGCGATGTGCTGGGCAAGCAGGACAGCATGGACGCGCTGGCCGAGTCGGTGCGGCAGCTGCTCGACCCGGGGTAGGTCGCCCCCACGCTCCGCCGCTGCGCGGGTCGCTGCCCCCCGAGGGGGCTGTTTCGCCTTGGGGCGGCCCTGCGGCGAAACGAGGCGCCCCCAGCCGCTGCCGCTGCGCCCGTTTCAGCGGGGCAGGTCCACGATCACCTCGCGCACACCCGCCGGCGGCAGGGGGAAGTCGCGCAACGCGGCGCTGATCATGGCGCGCCAGAGCGCGGGTGAGTCGTTCCAGCGGCTGTCGTGGGCGGCGCGGGTTTCGTAGACCACCCGTCCGCTGTTGGCGTCGCGCACCACGATCGACACCTTGCGTTCGTAGTACGGCAGGTCGTGGTACGGAAACATCGGGCCCCAGACCAGCTGGCCGCCGAAGCGCGCGCCTTGTCCACCCACGCCAAAACCAAACATGGGCCAGAAGTGGGGCGACGGATCGTCCCAGGGGGAACGAACCTGGCGTTGACCGCTGGCGCTGACCTGCACCGTCCAGGGCGATGGGGCGTTGCCGTCCACCGCCGTCCAGCCCAGGGGGGCGAGCACGTCGCGAGCGAGCGATTCGAGGGTGGTTTGCCGGGCGGCCGCCGAACCGCCGCCTTCGCGCTGCGAGGGCAGGCGCTCGAAGCGGTAGGTCTGGGGCGCCTGGGGCAGGGCCGCCGGCGCGGTGGCTGCGGTGCCCGTTTCGGTCCAGCGCGCAAAACTCTCGACCTGGCTGTCCACCCGGTAGGTGCTCGCGCAGCCGCCGAGCAGCAAGGCCGCGAGCGTGGCGGTGGTGGTCCAGCGGCGTGGCATCAAGGAGGGGGTGTCGGTGTGCATCGCGGATTCTCCAGCGGGATGGCCCGCCCCTGGGTGGAATGGGCGACGGGCCTCAGGCCACGCCGATCGGTATGACCGGCCGCGTGCGGCTTTCGTTCCCGCCGGTCGGGGCGTCAACGGGCCCGGCGCCGGGCATGTCGTCGGCGTCCACGTCGACGGGCGGCACCAGCGGGGGCAGCTCCTCGTCGTCAAACGCCTTGTCGCCGTCTTCGTCGGCCTCGCCCGTGACTTCGAGGGCCGCGAACGGGAAGATCTTGCGGTCCATCAGGTGGCTGGGCACCACGTTCTGCAGCGCCGTGAGCATGTTCTCCAGGCGGCCGGGGAATTTCTTGTCCCAGTCGCGCAGCATGTTGCCCACCTGCTTGCGCTGCAGGTTCTCCTGGCTGCCGCAGAGCGTGCAGGGGATGATGGGGAACTGCCTGACCTCGGCCCAGCGGATCAGGTCTTTCTCGGGCACGTAGGCCAGCGGGCGGATCACCATGAACTCGCCGTTGTCGCTCACCAGCTTGGCCGGCATGCCCTTGAGCTTGCCGCCGAAGAACATGTTGAGGAACAGCGTCTGCAGCATGTCGTCGCGGTGGTGGCCGAGCGCGATCTTGGTCGCGCCCAGCTCCTTGGCCACGCGGTACAGGATGCCGCGGCGCAGCCGGCTGCACAGGCTGCACATGGTCTTGCCCTCGGGGATCACCTTCTTGACGATGGAGTAGGTGTCCTGCGTCTCGATGTGGTGCTTCACACCGAGCTTCGAGAGGTACTCGGGCAGGATGTGGTCGGGGAAACCGGGCTGCTTCTGGTCGAGGTTGACCGCGATGATCTCGAAGTTGATCGGCGCGCGCGCCTGCAGCTTCAGCAGGATGTCGAGCAGGCCGTAGCTGTCCTTGCCGCCCGAGACGCAGACCATCACGCGGTCGCCTTCCTCGATCATGTTGAAGTCCACGATGGCGCGGCCGACCTCGCGGCACAGGCGCTTTTCGAGCTTGTGGTTTTCGCGGTGTTGCTTGCTGGCGGCGCCATGAACCACCTCGGGTGACGGGCTGTCGTCGGTGCCGGATGCGATCCAGGTGGTATTGAGTGTCTGATCCATGTTGTTCACCACTGTCCACTTTCCATGCGGATCGCGACTTCGCAATCCTCAAAAATTTCAAGTTTCGCGATCTTCACCCGCACGCCGATCACGCCGGGCAGCTGCATCAGGCGGCGCGTGAGCTTGCCGATCAGGCTCTCCAGCAGGTTCACGTGTTCGGCGGTGCACTCGTCGATGATGATCTGGCGCACCTTGCGGTAGTCGAGCACGTGGGAGATGTCGTCGTCGTGTGGCAGCAGCGGCTGGGTGCCCTGGTTGAGCTCGGCGTCCACCTGGATCGGTTGTGGGGTGGTCTTTTCCTGCTCCAGGATGCCGAGGTTGGCGTCAAAGCGCAGGCCGGTGAGGGCCAGGATCTGGGTGCCGGCCTGCGGCGCTTGGGGTGTGGTCATGGGGTGCGCCGATCACATCAGCGAAAAATCGCGCTCGAAGCGCATCAGGTGCTGACCGCCGTCGACCAGCAGCGTGGTGCCGGTGATGGAACGGTTGGTCAGGGCGAAGGCCACGGTCGCGGCCACGTCTTCGGGCGTGGACGAGCGGCCCAGCGGCGACTGCCGGTGCAGTTCGGCGAATTTGTCGTTGCTCAGCAGGTGGCTGGTGAGCGTGAGGCCCGGCGCCACGCCGACCACGCGCACGCGCGGCGCCAGCGCCATGGCCAGCATGGTGTTGGCGGCTTCGAGCGCGGCCTTGGAGAGCGTGTAGCTGAAGAAATCGGGGTTCTGGTTCCAGAGCTTCTGGTCCAGCAGGTTGACCACGGCGCCGTCGCGTTCGCTGGGCAGCAGGTGCGTGTGCAGCGCTTGCGCCAGCAGGATGGCGGCGCCGGTGTTGGTGCGCAGGTGCTGGTCCATCGCGGCAAAGCCGAAGCTCTGTGCGCTGTCGTGTTCAAACAGCGAGGCGCTGTTGACCACCGCGTCCACCTGGCCGAAGCGCGCCACCACGGCGGGCAGCAGGGCGCGCACGCTGGCCTCGTCGCCCAGGTCGGCGAAGAACGGCGCGGCGCTGCCAGGGCGGCCGGTGAGGGCGTCGCAGTCGGCGGCGGTCTGTTGCGCCTCGGTGGCCGACTGCCGGTGGTGCACTGCCACGTTCCAGCCCGCGCGCGCCAGCGTGAGCGCGATCTCGCGGCCCAGGCGCTTGCCCGCGCCGGTGACCAGCACGGTGCGCGGAGCGGGTGGCGAAGGGGGCGTGGCGCGGGGCATGGCGGACAATGTCAGGGTGAACACCGAATCTGTGAGCGAACCGTCAAGTTTAACGAGCGCCCTGCTGGCGCGCCTTCGCGAGGCCATCCGCGCGTCGGGCGGCTGGCTGCCGTTCGACCGCTTCATGGCCATGGCGCTGTACGAGCCAGGGCTGGGTTATTACGCCAACCAGAACCCCAAATTCGGCCAGATGCCTGCGGGCGTGGCCGGGCAGGGCAGCGACTTCGTGACCGCGCCCGAGCTGTCACCGCTGTTCGGCCACACGCTGGCGCGCCAGGTGGCGCAGGCGCTCGCCGCGACCGGCACGGATGAGGTCTGGGAGTTCGGCGCCGGCACCGGCGCGCTGGCCTTGCAGGTGCTGGACGCGCTGATGGCGATGGGCCGCGCGCCGCGCCGCTACACCATCGTCGATCTCTCGGGCAGCCTGCGCGAGCGCCAGCGCGCCACGCTGGCGTCGCACGCTGCGGTGGTTCACTGGGCGGATGCGCTGCCCGAAGTGCTCGAGGGTGTGGTGCTGGGCAACGAGGTGCTGGACGCGATGCCGGTGCAACTCTTGCAGCGCGTGGGTGGGCAGGACCACGGTGTGTGGAACGAGCGCGGCGTGGTGGAGGCGCCCGATGGCCGACTGATCTGGGCCGACCGCAGCACCGCGCTGCGCCCGCCGCTGGACATCGAAGGGCCGCACGACTACCTGACCGAGATCCACCCGCAGGCCGAGGCTTTCATCAAGACCCTGGCCGACCGCCTGCGGCGCGGCGCGGCGTTCTTCATCGACTATGGCTTCCCGGAGGGTGAGTACTACCACCCGCAGCGCCACATGGGCACGCTGATCTGCCACCGCGCGCACCAGAGCGACGATGACCCGCTGGCCGATGTGGGCGAGAAGGACATCACCGCCCACGTCAACTTCACCGGCATCGCGCTCGCCGCGCAGGGCGCCGGCATGAGCGTGCTGGGCTACACGAGCCAGGGCCGCTTCCTGATCAACTGCGGCCTGCTCGATGTGGCGAAGGACGCCGGCGCGCGCGAGAACGCCATGCTGGGCAAGCTGGTGAACGAGCACGAGATGGGCGAGCTGTTCAAGGTGATCGGCCTGGCGCCCGCCGGCAGCGAAACCGGTTGGGACCCGATCGGGTTCACCGCCGGTGACAGAACCCACCGGCTGTAGGGTCCGCGAATGATCCGCTGGATGATCGTCATCTTCCTGGCCCTGCTGCTGATCAGCTGGTTCACGCCGCTGCTGCACAAGCTGGGCTTCGGCAAGCTGCCGGGCGACCTGCGGTTCCGCGCGTTCGGGCGCGAGTGGTTCATCCCGCTCACCACCACCATCCTGCTGAGCTTCGTGGCCAGCCTGATCGGCCAGATCCTCTGAGGGGTTGATACCCTGAGGGGTGTCTTGAAATCGGTGCTGCGGCGCCCAACTGCGGAGAAACCCCACTGGAGCCCCCTGCATGTCCACCGATTCCTTGCACATCGTCTGCCCCCACTGCCACACCACCAACCGCGTCGCCAGCGCCGATCTGGGCGGCGATCCGGATTGCGGCAAATGCCACCAGCCCTTGTTCACCGGCCACCCGGCGGCGCTGGACGAAGCGGCGTTCGAGAAACACATCGCGCGCTCGCAGGTCCCGGTGCTGGTCGATTTCTGGGCGCCCTGGTGCGGCCCCTGCCGCGCGATGGCCCCCGCCTTCGAGCAGGCTGCGCAGCAGCTGGAGCCGCAGATGCGGCTGGCCAAGGTCAACACCGAAGAGGCGCAGGCCCTGGCCACGCGGCTCAACATCCGCAGCATCCCGACCCTGGCGCTGTTCGTGAACGGCCGCGAGGTCGCGCGTCAGCCCGGCGCCATGGGCGCGGCCGACATCGTGCGCTGGGCGCGCTCGCAGCGCGCCTGAGCCGCGGGGACGTCCGGCCCGGGGTGGGCGGCGCCACCCACATGTAACTTGGTTACGGGTTCGGCATAATCCCCTGTTGCTCATGGCCGGTATCGGGTACCGTGCCGGGTCAGCACCTGTGGAGCCCTCACCCATGTCCCCCAACCCACCTGACACCCCCCGCCTGCTGGCCGACGTCGGCGGCACCAACGCCCGTTTTGCCTGGCAGTCGGCCCCCGGCGCCCCGATCACGGACATCCGCATCCTGCCCTGCGCGGACTTTCCCCGGCTGCAGGACGCCATGCGCACCTACATCGACGGCCTGGGCCGCGGGGCGCCGGCGGCCGTGGGCATGGCCATCGCCAACCCCATCACCGGCGACCAGGTGCGCATGACCAACCACCACTGGTCGTTTGCGCAGTCGGCCGTGGTGGCCGAGTTCGGCCTGAAGACCTTCCGGCTGCTCAACGACTTCACGGCACTCGCGCTCGCCTTGCCCGACCTGCCCGCCGACGAGCTGCGCCAGGTCGGCGGCGGTGCGCCGGCGCCGGGCGTGGCCATGGGGCTGGTCGGCGCCGGCACCGGGCTCGGTGTGTCGGGGCTGGTGCCCGACGGGTTCGGCGGCTGGATTCCGCTGGAAGGCGAGGGCGGCCACGTCACGCTGCCGGCCACCACCGCGCGCGAGCGCCTGGTGATGGACGGCCTGATCCGGCGCTATGGCCACGCCTCCTCCGAACGCGTGTGCTGCGGCCAGGGGCTGGTGGACACTTGCGCCATCCTGTGCGAGGCCGATGGCGTCACCGCCCAGGGGCTGGACAGCGCCGCGGCCGTCAGCGACGCGGCCTTCAAGGCCGGGCACCCGCAGGCGCTGGAGACCATGCACCTCTTCTGCGCCATGCTGGGCTCGGTGGCGGGCAACCTGGCGCTCACCCTGGGCGCGCGCGGCGGCGTCTACGTGGGCGGCGGCATCGTGCCGCGTCTGGGCGCCTGGTTCGATGGTTCGCCGTTTCGCGAGCGCTTCGAGAACAAGGGCCGCTTCACCAGCCTGCTGACGGGCATCCCCGTGTGGGTGATCACCTCGACCCAATCGCCGGCCCTCCTGGGCGCCGCGCGCGCCCTCGAATCGCCGCATTGAAACTTTGTGACGTGACCACGGGTTTTTCCCGATGCCCTGATATATTAATTAATGAAAAATTAATGCATCCGGGGTGACATGGTGTCTCTCTGGATGGAACACCGCTGCGGCCTCTGGCTCACGCAGCAACCCCTTCTTATCTGGAGACATGATGCTGAAACTCTCGAAACTCGCGATGGCCGTGGCCCTCACCGTGGCCGGCTCTGCGGCGCTGGCCGGTGACGTGGAGGTCCTGCACTACTGGACCTCAGGCGGCGAAGCCAAATCGGTTGCCGAGCTGAAAAAAATCATGCAGGCCAAGGGCCATGTGTGGAAAGACTTCGCGGTCGCCGGTGGTGGTGGTGACAACGCCGCCACGGTGCTCAAGAGCCGCGTCGTGTCGGGCAACCCGCCCGCCGCCGCCCAGATCAAGGGCCCGGCCATCCAGGAATGGGCCGCCGAAGGCGTGCTGGCCAACCTGGACGCCGTCGCCAAGGCCGAGCAGTGGGACAGCCTGCTGCCCAAGGTGGTGGCCGACGTGATGAAGTCCAAGGGCAACTACGTGGCCGCCCCGGTCAACGTGCACCGCGTCAACTGGATGTGGGCCAACGCCGCCGTGCTGAAAAAGGCTGGCGTGGCGGGCGCCCCCAAGAGCTGGGACGAGTTCTTTGCCGCCGCCGAGAAGGTCAAGAAAGCCGGCCTGATCCCCGTCGCGCACGGTGGCCAGAACTGGCAGGACTTCACCACCTTCGAATCGGTGGTGCTGGGCGTCGGTGGCGCCAAGTTCTACCAGGACGCGCTGGTCAAGCTCGACCAGAAGGCCCTGACCAGCCCGACCATGACCAAGTCGCTGGAAACCTTCCGCAAGATCAAGTCCTACACCGATCCGGCCGCCCCTGGCCGCGACTGGAACCTGGCCACGGCCATGGTGATCCAGGAAAAGGCCGCCTTCCAGTTCATGGGTGACTGGGCCAAGGGTGAGTTCTCGGCCGCCGGCAAGGTGCCCGGCAAGGACTACATCTGCGCCGCCGCCCCCGGCACCGCCAACGCCTACACCTTCAACGTGGACTCCTTCGCCATGTTCAAGCTGAAGGACGCGACCGCACAGAAGGCCCAGGGCGACCTGGCCGCGGCCATCATGGGACCTGAGTTCCAGGAAGTGTTCAACCTGAACAAGGGTTCCATCCCGGTCCGCCTGAACATGAAGATGGACAAGTTCGACGACTGCGCCAAGCTCTCCAGCAAGGACTTCGTGGACACCGCCAAGAGCGGTGGCCTGGTGCCCTCCGTGGCCCACGGCATGGCCATCGCGCCGGCCGCCGAAGGCGCCATCAAGGACGCCGTGAGCCAGTTCTGGAACGACGACAAGATCTCGGTGGCCGACGGTGTGAAGAACATCGCCAAAGCCGCAGCGACCAAGTAAGCGTGCACCGGGGCACCGCGCGGTGCCCTCCGAAACACCTGTCCGGCGCCGTGTCGGCCCGGACAGGTCTTTTTTTGCCTCCCTTTTTTCCTCCATGTCCATGACCTTGTCTGCCGTTCTGCAACGCGCGCTGGCGGTGACGATCCTGCTGGTGGGTGCGCCCGCCATCGCGGGTGAGGTGGAGGTGCTTCACTACTGGACGTCCGGTGGCGAAGCCAAGTCGGTGGCCGAGCTCAAGGCCTCGATGGCCCAGCGCGGGCACAGCTGGAAAGATTTCACCGTGCCCGGTGGTGGTGGACAGAACGCCATGGCCGCGCTGCGCGAGCGCGTGCTCCAGGGCCAGCCGCCCGCGGCCGCCAACATCAAGGGCCCCGCGATCCAGGAATGGGCCGCACTTAACGCCCTGACCAGCCTCGACGCCATGGCCTCGTTCGACCGCTGGGACGACGTGCTGCCCAAGGTGGTTGCCGACCAGATGAAGCACAAGGGCCGCTACGTGGCGGTGCCGGTCAATGTGCACCGCGTGAACTGGCTGTGGGCCAACGCCGCTGTGTTGCGCAAGGCGGGTGTGGCGACCGCGCCCCGCAGCTTCGACGAGTTCTTCGCCGCCGCCGACCGCATCCGCGCGGCCGGCTTCATCCCGGTCGCCCACGGCGGCCAGGACTGGCAGGACTTCACCCTGTTCGAGTCCATCGTGCTTGGCGTGGGGGGCCCGGCGCTCTATACCCGCGCGCTGGTCAACCTCGAACCCGCCGCGCTGTCGGGCGACGCCATGCGGCGCTCGCTCGAACTGATGCGCCGCATCAAGCCCTACACCGACGCCGCGTCCCCCGGGCGCGACTGGAACCTGAGCACCGAGCTGGTGATCGGCGGCAAGGCCGGCTTCCAGTTCATGGGCGACTGGGCCAAAGGCGAGTTCATCGCCGCCGGCCAGACCCCCGGCAAGGACTTCCTCTGCGTGCCCGCGCCGGGCACGGCCGAGGCCTACACCTACAACGTGGACTCGTTCGCCATGTTCCAGCTCAAGGGCTGGGAAGCGCAGAAGGCGCAGGGCTACCTCGCCTACCTGCTGATGGGCAAGGATTTCCAGGAGCGCTTCAACCTGCGCAAGGGCTCGATCCCGGTGCGCCTGAACATGCCGCTGGACCGTTTCGACGACTGCGCCAAGGTGTCGGCCCGCGACTTCGCGGCCACCTCGCGCAGCGGTGCCCTGGTGCCCTCGGTGGCCCACGGCATGGCACTCACCCCGGCCCAGCAAGCGTCCATGCGCAAGCTGGTGTCGGACTTCTGGAACAACGACAAGCTCACGGTGAGCGAGGTGCAAAGCCAGCTGACGGCCCTGTCGGCGCCATCGCAGAAATCCTACTGATGAAATCCTTTGAAACCCTCTTGCCCAAGTTGGTGATCACCCCGGCCTTCGTGCTGGGCTTCGCCTTCATCTACGGGCTCATGATCTGGAACGGCGTGCTCTCGCTGACCGGTTCGCGCATGCTGCCCAACTACGAGAACTTCGTGGGCCTGGACCAGTACGCCGCGCTCTGGGAAATGGACCGCTGGTACGTGGCCCTGAAAAACCTCGGCATCTTCAGCGTGCTCTACGTCGGCGGCTCGATGGCCGTGGGCATGGTGCTGGCGATCTTTCTCGACCAGAAGATCCGCGCCGAAGGCCTGCTGCGCACCATCTACCTCTACCCCATGGCGCTGTCGTTCATCGTGACCGGCACCGCCTGGAAGTGGATCCTCAACCCCAGCGACGGCCTGCAGAAGCTCATGCAGGACCTCGGCTGGACGACCTTCAGCTTCGACTGGCTGGTGCAGTCGGACTACGCGATCTACTGCGTGGTGATCGCGGGCATCTGGCAGTCGGCCGGGTTTGCGATGGCGCTGTTCCTCGCCGGTTTGCGCGGCATCGACGACAGCATCATCAAGGCCGCGCAGATCGACGGCGCCTCGCTGCCGCTGATCTACTGGCGCATCATCCTGCCGATCCTGCGGCCGGTGGTGTTCTCCACCGTGCTGGTGCTCTCGCACCTGTCGATCAAGAGCTTCGACCTGGTGATGGCGCTCACCGCGGGCGGACCCGGTTTCGCGACCGACGTGCCCGCCACCTTCATGTACACCATGAGCTTCACGCGCGGCCAGATCGGCCTGGGCGCGGCCAGCGCCACCATGATGCTGGCGACAGTCGCGGCCATCGTCGTTCCCTATCTGTACAGCGAACTCAGGGCGAAACCTCATGACCGCTAAATCCTTTTCCTTCGGTCGCCTGTTCACCTACAGCCTGCTGCTGGTGGCCGCGCTGTTCTTCCTGGCGCCGCTGTACGTGATGGTCGCGACCTCGCTCAAGGACGCCGAGCAGATCCGCTCGGGCAACCTGCTGAGCCTGCCCAACAGCCTGAACTTCGAATCGTGGCGCCTGGCCTGGTCCACCGCCTGCACCGGGGTGGACTGCCGCGGCCTGCAGCCCTACTTCTGGAACTCGGTGATCATGGCCGTGCCGGCGGTGCTGATCTCCACCGCCTGGGGCGCGATCAACGGCTATGTGCTGAGCATGTGGAAGTTCCGGGGTTCGGAGGTGCTGTTCGGCTTCCTGCTGTTCGGCGTGTTCATGCCCTTCCAGGTGGTGTTGCTGCCCATGAGCCAGGTGCTGGGCTGGCTCGGCATCTCCAGCTCCATCGCGGGGCTGGTGCTGGTGCACTGCCTGGCTGGCATGGCCGGCACCACGCTGTTCTTCCGCAACTACTACACCGCCGTGCCACGCGAGTTGGTGAACGCCGCGCGCATCGACGGCGCGGGTTTCTGGCGCATCTTCTGGCGCATCGTGGTGCCGATGTCGACGCCCATCATGATGGTCACGCTGATCTGGCAGTTCACCAACATCTGGAACGACTTCCTGTTCGGTGTGGCCTTCAGCGGCGCCGACAGCAAGCCCGTCACCGTGGGCCTGAACAACATGGCCAACACCACCAGCAGCGTCAAGGCCTACAACGTGGACATGGCCGCGGCCATCATCGCTGGCCTGCCCACCATGCTGGTGTACGTGCTCGCCGGTCAATATTTCGTCAAAGGACTCACGGCTGGCGCCGTGAAGGGATAACACATGGCTTCTTCTCTGCACATCAAAGGCATCCGCAAGGCGTTCGGCAAGGGCGACAAGACGGTGGAGGTGCTCAAGCGCATCGACATCGACGTCGAGCCGGGCGAGTTCCTCATCCTGGTCGGCCCCTCGGGCTGCGGCAAGTCCACCCTGCTCAACATCATTGCGGGTCTCGAAGAACCCACCGAGGGTGAGCTGCACATCGCCGGCAAGAACGTGATCGGCATGGCGCCGGCCCAGCGCGACATCGCCATGGTGTTCCAGAGCTACGCGCTGTACCCGACCATGACGGTGGCCGACAACATCGGCTTCGCGCTGGAGATGCGCAAGGTGCCGGTCGAGGTGCGCAGGAAGCGCATCGAAGAGGTCGCCGCGCTGCTGCAGATCAGCCACCTGCTCGACCGCCGCCCGGCCCAGCTCTCGGGCGGCCAGCGCCAGCGCGTGGCCATGGGCCGCGCCCTGGCGCGCGACCCGCAGCTCTTCCTGTTCGACGAGCCGCTGTCCAACCTCGACGCCAAGCTGCGCGTGGAAATGCGCGCCGAGATCAAGCGCCTGCACCACCTGAGCGGCATCACCACGGTGTACGTGACCCACGACCAGATCGAGGCCATGACGCTGGGCAGCCGCATCGCGGTGATGAAGGATGGCATCCTGCAGCAGATCGACACGCCCGACGAGATCTACCGTCGCCCGGCCAACACCTACGTGGCGGGCTTCATCGGTTCGCCCACCATGAACTTCATCCCCGGCACCGTGGAGCGCTCGGGCGACAGCGGCAAGTTTGTCTTTGAAGGCGGTTCGCTGGACCTGCCCTGCCCGGACGTGCCGCAGGTGACGCTGGGCCAGCGGCCCGAGCACATCCACCTGAGCGACGACGCGCCCTGGCGCGGCCAGGTGGTGCTGGTGGAGCCCACCGGGGCCGACACCTATGTGGTGGTGAAAACGGCGGTGGGCCTGATGACGGTGCGCGCGCCGGCCAACACCAAGATCCAGGTGGGCGACACCGCCGGCATGACGGTCAGCGGCCGCCACAACAACTGGTTCGACCACCAGTCGGGCGTGCGGCTCAAGGAGATGGACGCGCACCACGCGCCCTGAGAGGCTGAGAGTCTTTCGCCCATGCCCGCTCACCACCCCAAAACGCCCCCGCTCCGCGTTGCAAATGCGCGCCATAGCCCGAGCTATGGCTGTGCTTTGCGCCTTGATCGGGCACGTTTTGGGGTGTTGCTCGGACACGCCCGAAAAACTCTCAGCCTCTGAGCGCCTTCACGTGAGGGTCAGAATGACCCTGAGGCCTTGTGGAACCACGCGTTCCACCTGCGCGTCGCCGCCGTGGCGCCGCGCGATCTCCTTCACGATGGCCAGGCCGAGGCCGCAGCCGCCGGGTTGTTCGCTGGCGCGCCAGAAGCGCTGGAACACGTGGGCCATGTCGCCGTCGCTGAGCCCCGGGCCGTTGTCTTCGACGATCAGGCGGGTGCTGTCGCCATGGGCCTCGACCTTGAGCGTGACCGCGCTGCCGCGCGGCGTGTAGCGCAGGGCGTTGTCGATCAGGTTGGCCATCGCTTCGCGCAGCTGCAGGGCGTCACCCTGCATCTCGCGGTGGTCGTTGCCTTCAAAGCCCAGGTCCACGCCCGACGCGACGGCCTTGGGGGTCCATTCGCGGGCCACCTCGCGGGCGAGCGCGGCGAGGTCCAGCGTCTCGCGCCGGGCCGTGGTTTCGGTGCGCGCCAGGGTGAGCAACTGGTGCACCAGGTGGGCGCTGCGCTCGGCGCCGGTGCGCACCTTGTTCAGGCGCGCGCCGAGCACCGGGTCTGCGGTCTCCCGCTGTGCGAGTTCCACCTGGCTGATGAGCCCGGCCAGCGGTGTGCGCAGCTGGTGGGCGGCGTCGTTGATGAAGCGCTTTTCCTGGTTCACGTTGCGCGCCACCTCGTCGAGCAGGCCGTTGATGGCCTGCACCAGGGCGTGCACCTCGTTGGGCGCCTGCGTCATGCCGATGGGCGAGAGCGCGTTGACCGAGCGGTGCTCCAGCTGCGCTGTCAGGCGCGTCAGCGGCGCCAGGCCGCGCTGGATGCCGCCGTAGACCGCCAGGCTCAGCAGCACGCCGGCCGCCAGCAGCGGCGCCAGCATGTCGGCGATCAGTTCGCGCGCGATGCGCTGCTGCACCGCCAGGCTCTTGCCCACCTGCACGCGCATGGTCTGCGGCGAGTTGTCTTCGCCGTAGTTCAGGTCCATGGCCACAAACCGCATCGCACGGCCCTCGAAGGAGGCGCTGTAGAGCAGCGGTTCGCCAGGCACCGGGGTCAGTCCCCGGGGCTGCGGCAGGCGCTGGTTGCCCAGCAGGAACTGGCCCGGGGGCGACGACACCATGTAGCTGATGCGGTCGTCCGGGTCCTGCTCCAGCACGTCCTGCGCGGCGCGCGGAAAGTCGATCAGCAGCCCGGAGCCGATGGGTTTGACCTGGCGCGCCAGCGCCCGCACCGACTGGGTCAGCGACTGGTCGATGCCCTTCTCGGCGTACGAGAGGGCGATGCGGTAGGCCAGCAGGCCGCCCCCGGCCCAGAGCACCAGCTGGGGCAGCAGCAGCCAGATCAGCAGCTGACGGCGCAGCGACAGGCCCGGCGTGCTCGCCGTCATGGCGGGCCGGCCGATTCGAGCAGGTAGCCCAGGCCGCGGATGTTGCGGATGTTGAGCGTGGAGCCCGCGAGCTTGCGGCGCAGGCGGTGCACGTACACCTCCAGCGCGTTGGACGCCACGCCGCCGGCTTCGCCCGGCTCGGACTGCCAGACCGCCAGCACGTCTTCACGGCTGACCACCTGCCCGCTGTGGCGCACCAGCAGGTCGAGCAGCGACCACTCGCGCTGGGTCAGCTCGATGGCCTCGTTGCCCAGCCAGGCGCGCGGCAGCACCGGGTCCACGCGCAGGCTGCCGGTGGCCGGTGGCGGCGGGGGGGCGGCAGGGCCGAAGGCGGGCAGGCTGGCGCGCCGCAGCATCGACTGCAGTCGTGCCAGCAGCTCGTCGCGGTTGAATGGTTTGGTGAGGTAGTCGTCGGCCCCGGCGTTCAGGCCTTCGACCCGGTCCTCGATGCCGTCGCGTGCGGTGAGAATCAGCACCGGCAGGGCGGGCAAGCGCAGGCGCAGCCGCCGCAACACCGTGAGCCCGTCCAGCTTGGGCAGGCCCAGGTCGAGCACCACGCCCTCGAACGCGTCGTTCTGCAGGCGCTCCAGCGCCTGCTCGCCGTCGGCGGCGGTGTCGATGCGGTGACCCGCCTGCATGAGCTGGGCGCTCAGTCCGTCGCGCAGCAGTTCGTCGTCTTCAACAATCAGCAGGTGGGCCATGCGGCCAAATTATCCGGGCTTTTGATGCGGGCCTACACGCTCAAACGGCTTTGCATGGCGCCGGAGCGCCACCCCGACGCATGACGCGGTGCCGCCCAGGGGCACCGCCGGGCCGCCCTTCGACAAGCTCAGGACGGACGGCCAGTGCCGTCCCCCTCCCGCCGAAGGCGAGAGAGGGGGGTGACGCGCAGCGGCGCGGGGGGTGCTTGCCTTCAAGCGTCTTCCATGTTCCAGCGAAAACCGCAGCGCTTGCAGCACACCGGCACCAGCCGGGCGGCCGGCTCGGCGACGCGTGTCTTGTCCAGCAGCAACAGGCCATAGGCTTTGCATTGCCCGCAGTTGGCCTGGTTCGCCATTTCTTCGGCGTGCATCAACAGGTAGAGGTAACGGCGCAGCGCCCAGAGCGAGACACTCGCACAGATCAGCACAAAGGCCGTGTCGATCAGCTTCTCGCCCCAGCTGCCGCCTTTGAAGGCCTCGAAGCTGGCGATCAGCGCCACCGCCGACACCAGGGCCAGCGCCATGTGGGCGTGGCTGGAAAGCAGCTCGCGTTCGTACCATTTGCGAAAGCCGAAACGGCGGATGCCTTCGGGCAGGGCGGGGTTGAACGGGTTGCTGGCCATGTCGGGCTCCTAGGAAGGCTCCAGATTCAGCGACTGGGCCACGGCGCGGCAACGCGCCTGGTGGATGGCATGGGCGATGCGTTCGCCCGCCGCCGGCGCGCTGACCTGTGCATTGTGGTCCGGATGGGCGCCTGGCTGCTGGGCGGCGCGGGCTATCTCCCCGGTGTCGACGGACCGCGCCGCCGCCAGCACGCCCAGCAGCCGGGCGCTCTGGGGGTAGGCATTCTCGCCATGCCCGAGACGCCCGCGGGCATCGCACTCGCAGGCCAGCAGCACCTCGACAAACCGTTCCGGTCGCCGCAGCGCGTCGCAGCGCTCCAGCAGCCGCACCAGCGCCGCCGCACCCAGGTCGCCGCTGCGGTGGATGTTGCCGTGCTCGCGCGCCACCACGTCGGCCAGCTCGCGGCTCTCGCGCGGCACGCGCCAGCGGTCGCACACGCCGCGCAGCAAGCGGGCGCTGCGCTCTTCGTGGCCGATGTGGCGCGGCAGGACGTCGGCGGGCGTCGTGCCCTTGCCCAGGTCGTGGCACAGGCAGGCGAAGCGCACCGGCAGGCCCGCGCCCAGGCGCGCGCTCATGTCGAGCACCATCATCAGGTGCACGCCGGTGTCGATCTCGGGGTGGTATTCAGCGCGCTGCGGCACGCCCCAGAGCCGGTCCACCTCGGGCAGCAGCCGCACCAGCGCGCCGCATTCCCTGAGCACCTCGAACATGCGGCTCGGCCGCTGCTCCATGAGCCCGCGCGAGAGTTCCTGCCAGACCCGCTCGGGCACCAGGTGGTCCACCTCGCCGTCATCGACCATCTGGCGCATCAGGGCCTGTGTGTCGGGGGCGACCGAAAAGTCCGGGAAACGGGCGGCAAAACGCGCCACACGCAGGATGCGCACCGGGTCTTCGGCAAAGGCGTGGGTCACGTGGCGCAGCACCCGTGCCCGCAGGTCGCTCAGGCCACCGTGGGGGTCGATCAGGGGCGCCCGGGCCGGGTCGTCGGCGTCGCCCAGGGCCACGGCCATCGCATTGATGGTGAGGTCGCGCCGCGCCAGATCGTCCTCGAGTGTGACGCTGGGGTCGGCGTGGAAGGCAAAGCCCTGGTAGCCCGGGGCTGTCTTGCGCTCTGTGCGCGCGAGCGCGTATTCCTCGCGGGTTTCAGGGTGCAGAAACACCGGGAAGTCGCGACCCACGGGCAGAAAGCCCCGGTCCTGCATGGCCTGAGGTGTCGCACCCACCACCACCCAGTCGCGGTCCACATGCGACGGCGTGGCGTTCGCACCCTCCGCCATCCAGGCGTCCCGCACCGCCCCGCCCACAAGATAGATGTCCATGGGCGGGAGTTTAGGGGGAACGCTTCAGCGGCCCAATCGGTAGGGCTCTTCGAAATCGAGGAAGTCGTGTTCGGCCAGCGCGCCGTCGATCCAGGCCCGCACGCCCGGCAGCGCGGCCACGCGGTCCACATACGCCTGCAGGTCGGCGGCCAGTGGCAGCGCGTAGGTCTTCAGCCGCATGCACACCGGCGCGAAGTAGGCGTCGGCGATGCTGAACGACCCGAACAGCAGGGGGCCACCGCCATCGGGCAGGGTCGCGGGCTGGGCCGCGAGCAGCTCGCCCCAGAGCCCGCTGAGCCGCGCCAGGTCGGCGCGCACGCCGGCCTGGTCGCGCCAGATCAGGCGGCCGGTGTCGGGCAACGAGGCTTCGATGTTCATCGGGCAGTGGCTGCGCAACGAGCCGAAGCCGCTGTGCATTTCGGCGCAGACGCTGCGCGCGCGGGCCCGCTGCTTCGGGTCGACCGGCCAGAGGGTCTTCTCGGGAAAGCGCTCGGCCAGGTACTCGGCGATGGCCAGCGTGTCCCAGACCGCGAAGCCGTCATCCACCAGCACCGGCACCTTGCCCACCGGGTTCACGCCGCGCAGCTGCTTCTTGAAGCTGGAGTCCGCCTCGAACGAGTCGAAGCGCACCATGACCTCCTCAAAGGGAATGCCGGCCTGCGTCATCAGCACCCAGGGGCGCATGGACCAGGACGAATAGTTTTTGTTGCCGATGAAGAGCTGCAATGCCATGGGTGAAATCTCCGTGTGAAGGCGCCCATGCTAAGCCCTGGCCGGCGCCGCATTGATGCCAAAAAACCGCGGTATTGATTCGAGCGAAACAGCCACTCGCCAGCGATGCAGCAGCTTGCTGCGCAAGCTTGCGTGCGACCTCCGGCGCGAAATGCCTCAACCCAGAACGCGGCGGAACTGGCTTTGCCAGGCCGCTCGAGTTGCCCCCTTGAGGGGGTGACGGGCTGCAAGCCCGGCGCGGGGGTGGTTCTCGTGTTATGCGTATTTTTCGAGAATCCGCGTCGAACGCTCGACCTCGCGGAAGGTCTGGTCTTCGGACTCCGACACCGACACCGCTTCCATCACCGAGCAGGCCATCATCCGGTAGAAGGCCTTGTCCATGGCCTTGCGCGCGGCCGACATCTGCTGTGCCACGTCTTCGCAGGGACGGCCACTCTCGACCATGTCGATCAGGCCGCGCACCTGCCCTTCGATGCGCTTGAGCCGGTTGACCACGTCGCGCTGGTGTTCAGAGCGGAAGGTGGCCGAGGCCGACAGCGGGGGGGTGGCGGCGGCAGCTGGCTTGGATTTGGCGGTGGTGGCCATGGAGTGTCCCGTGTGGTGAGTCGGGTCGAGTGTGCCAAAAATTCGAAAGCCCGGGCAACTTGCCGGATGGTTGTTGCCCCATGAGCTTGGTGACTACCCTACCCCCTAGGGTAGTCACCAATGGCGATATTCGAATGCATGGATACGGTGGAGGGTGTCAGCGGTTGAGAAAAGTCAAGGCACGGACGCCTTGCTCTTTCTCGGCCAACACCCATCCACTTCAAGGAATGTTTCATGCCGTTCTGGACACGCTTATCCCTGGGCCTGGCCCTGGTCGCCACCCTGCTCGCCACCACCGGTTGCGGGACGATTTCCACCATGGGCAAACTCGAAAGCGGTGCCGGAGCCGAGGCATCCCGCATGTGGGACCGCTGGATCGAGGGCAATGGCGACATCGCCATTGCCACCACCTGGGAAGCCAAGGTCAAGCCCGGCGTGAGTGCCAAAGACGTGGAAGAGATCCTCAAGGCCGTGGCCGTGGAGCGCAACATGCGCGATGTGGGCACGTTGCCACTGTCCAAAGAACTCGAAGCGCGCTCGGGCAAGAAAGAAAAGCTGCTGACGGTCTACTCGTTCTGCAGCCCGGGAACCGCCCGCAAGATGGTGGACTTCAGCCCCCACATGGCCGCCTACCTGCCTTGCCGCGTGTCGGTGGTCGAGCTCGACGACGGGAGCCTTTGGCTCTACACCCTCAACATGGACATGATGGTCAAGATGGGCCGCAAGCTGCCTTCGCCGCTGAAGGAAGAAGCCCAGGCCGTGCGCGACACGATCTGGGAAATGATGCAACGCGCCTCCAAGGGCGAGTTCTGACCCGAACGCCAGCGCCTGGACAGACTTCACCCCCACAACAACGGAGACACCCTCATGAACTTCCCCCTCCACGCCGTGCGCGCTGCCGCGCTGATCGCCGCTGGCAGCGCCCTGACGGCCGCCCACGCCACCGATGGCTACTTCTCCCATGGTTACGGCATCAAGGCCAAGGGCATGGGCGGGGCCGCCACCGCCCTGGCCCAGGACGCCTTTGCCGGGGCCAACAACCCGGCCTCGGCGGCCTTCACCGGTGGGCGCCTGGACCTGGGCGTGGACCTGTTCATGCCCGACCGCGAGATGTCGCGCACCGGAACCGGCGGCATGCTCGACACCACGGTGCGCAGCGGCAAACGCAACTTCCTGGTCCCGGAGTTCGGCTACATCCAGCCCCTCTCCAGCGACATGGCCGCCGGCGTGACGGTCTACGGCAACGGCGGCATGAACACCACCTATCCCGGCGGTCAGCTCAATTGCGGGCAAGGTCCGGCCAACGCGCTGTGCGGCTCGGGCGAGCTGGGGGTGGACCTGATCCAGCTGGTGGTCGCGCCCACGTTCGCCTACAAGCTCAACCCCCGGCACAGCGTCGGCGTGTCACCCCTGCTGGTGTACCAGGCCTTCAAGGCGTATGGCCTCGAAGGCTTCTCCCGGATGTCGGTGGACGCAGGCCATCTGACGGGCAGTGGCTATGACTACAGCTCCGGTTTCGGGGTGCGCCTGGGCTACATGGGTCAGCTTTCCGACACGGTGAGCGTGGGGGCGTCGTATTCGCCGAAGGTCAACATGAGCCGCTTCAAGGAATACGCCGGCCTGTTCGCCAACGGCGGTGACTTCGACATCCCGGAAAACCTGAGTGTCGGCGTCGCTGTGAAGGCCACGCCCCAGCTGACGCTGGCCGCCGATTACCAGCGCATCGGCTACGGCGACGTGCCCGCGATCGGCAATGCCGCCACGGCGGGCCCGCTGGGCGGTTCACCAGGCGGTGGCTTCGGCTGGCAGAACATCGACGTGTTCAAGCTCGGCGCGCAATGGCAGATGAGCCCCCAGCTGACGCTGCGCGCGGGCTACACCCGCAGCGACAACCCGGTCACCTCGGCCAACATCACCCCCAACATCCTGGCGCCCGGCGTGATGAAGTCGCACTTCACCTTGGGTGCCACACACGCGCTGGCCAAGGACACCGAACTCAGCTGGTCGTTCATGTACGCGCCACGCGTGAAAGTCACTGGCCCATCGATGCTGGGTGGCACCGAGACCGTCAGCATGCGCCAGACCGCCTTGGGCGTGCAGTGGGCGACGAGGTTTTAAGTACCCCCCGCAGCGCTTCGCGCTACCCCCTGGGGGCGGCACTGGCCGTCCGGCAAAGCCGGCCCGGCGGTGCCCTGGGGGCACCGTTTCAGGCGACTGGGTGGCGCTTCGGCGCCATCTTCATCTTCTATCGACGTTGTGTCAGCGACGCAGGCCGCGCCGGAACCCGTCCAGATGGCTGCGGCCACCGCGCTGGCCTAGGTAGGTTGGTGCGACGGACCGCACCGACGCGGGTTCGATCCCCAGGGACTTCAGCCCAGGCCACTGGCCATTCGCGACGTTGTCCACCTGCATGGCCGCGAGGTTGTCGCGGCTCATGAGCGGCTCGCCAGGCATCAGCTCCATCAGGCGGGCCTGCAACTGGCCCAGCGCCCTCGGCAACGGCAACACTGGCCGGGCACGGCTGCCGAATTCGCCGGCGATGTGCACCAACTGGGCCAGGGTCAGCACATCGGGTCCGGCGCAGTCGAAGGTCTGGCCTACGCTGCTCATCGGCAGGCCGCTGTCGCGCAGGCAGGCGATCACCGCGCTGGTCACATCTTCCACCCACACCGGCTGGAAACGCGCGGTCGAACCGGCCAGCGGCACCACCGGAAACACCGCCTGCAGTTGCGCAAACAGGTTCAGGAAACGGTCGCCTGCGCCAAAGATGACGCTGGGCCGCAGGATGCTCAGGTCCAGCCCGGCAGCGCGCAGAACCTCTTCGCCCCGCGCCTTGCTGCGCTGGTACATCGACGGGCCATCGAGCGCCACACCGAGCGCGCTCACGTGCACCAGCCGGCGCACCCCCGTGGCGTGGCAGGCGCGCGCCAGGGTGGCGGGCAGGGTCACGTGGGCGCGTTCGAACGAGGCCTCGTTGCCGTGCAGGATGGCCACGAGGTTGACCACCGCGTCGTGCCCTGGCAGCAGGCGGCGCAGGCTGGCTTCGTCGTGCACGTCGGCCTCGATCACGGTCAGGCGCGGCAGGTGCTGCACCGCTGCTGCGTTGAGGGCGCGCCGTGTGGGCACCGTGCTGCGCCAGCCCTCGCGCTGGATTTTTTCGCAGACATGGCGACCGACGAAGCCGGTGCCGCCGAGGACGAGGATGTTGTTCAAGGGAGTTCTTTGTGGATGGCGTTCGGGTCGAGCGCCGGGCCGACCACGCCCATGCGCGCGCGCAGTGACTGTGGCTGGCCGGTGATCAGGGCCGCGTAGCTGGTGGTGTTGGCGAGCACCTTCTTGACGTAGTCGCGGGTCTCTTCGAAGGGGATGTTCTCGGCCCAGATCTCGCCCGGGAGCACGGCGCCCTCGCGCCAGGCGCGCGCGCGCCTTGGTCCGGCGTTGTAGGCGGCGGCGGCCAGCGGGAGCGAGCCTTCGAGATCGTCGAGCGCGAACTTCAGGTAGGCCGTGCCGATCAGGATGTTGGTGTCGCGGTCGGTGATCTGGTGCGACTGGAAGTCGGTCAGGCCGATCTTGCGCGCGGTCCATCGCGCGGTGGCGGGCATCACCTGCATCAGGCCCGAGGCGCCCACGCCCGAGCGGGCGTCGGTGACGAAGCGGCTCTCCTGCCGGATCAGGCCATAGACGTAGGCGGGATCGAGCCCGATCTCGGCCGCGCGCCGGATCACCAGCGCGCGGTGCGGCATCGGGAAGCGCTGCGCGTGGTCCTGCAGGTCGCGGGTGCGCTCGCTGGTGTTGATGCACCGGTCCCACAGCTCGTTCTGGCAGGCCAGTGCGGCGGCGGCCAGCAGTTCGCGATCGGTCATGCCGCCGGCCGTGTGCAGGTTGGTGCTGTAGTTCCACTCGCGCACGCCTTCGCTGCGCAGGCCCAGCCGGATCGCGGCCAGCGCCCGCTGCAGGCCGGGGTGGGCCTGCAGCCAGGCCAGCTCCTGGGGCGTCAGCGGGGCCGGGGCTGGTGGTGTGGTGATGGGCCGCCCCAGCTCTTCCAGGGCCAGCTGTTCGTGGTAGCCGCGGGCCGAGGCGATGGATTCGTAGAGCGCGCGGGCCTGGGCCTGGGCCGACTGCGCGTCGGGCTCCTTGAGCGCCTGCAGCGCGCGCGCGCGCCAGTAGACCCAGGTGGGTTCGTTGCGCTGGACCTCTTCCATGGCGGCGATGGCGTCGCGCACATGGCCCCAGGCGCCGGCCCGCAGGCCCGCGCGCGCCTTCCAGGCCAGGTGATCGGCGTGCATGAGCCGGTCGTCCCCGTTCACGAAGGCGGCCAGCGCCGGCCCTTGCGGTGTCTGCGCCAGACGCTTGCCGATCACGCCCCAGAGCCAGCTGCGCTCTTCATTCGTGAGCTGCGTTTTCCAGCGCATGTGCTCCATCTCGCGCGCGGCCGCAGCGGTGTCGAGGCTGGCCAGGCGGATGATGGCCAGCGTGACCAGCTCCTTGGTGCGGGGGCGGATGGCGGTGAACTTCTCATCGAGGTAACGCGCGGGGTCCACGGCGATGGCACTGACCATGCCGATCCATTCCGGGTTCAACAGCGCAACGGCCTGGGTCACGACCGCGGGGCGGTTGCTTTCCATCGCCAGGCGCGCGCGCTGCCAGACCACCTCGGGCTGGAGGTGGCCGCTGTCGAGAAAGGCCTTGGCCGCGGTGGCGCAACCGTCGTCGGCCTCGCGCTGCGCGTGCCAGAGTTGTGCGACCTGCCGGGCGGCTTCATCGGCCGGCTTGCGGCGGGCCACGGCGTCGAGCATCAGCGCATAACACCGCACCTGCCGGTCATCGTTCATGCGGTAGCGCGGCAGCTCGGCTTCGAAATTGCCCCAGTCCCGCTGCCGGCCCAGTTGCAGCAGCCAGTCGTTGCGCAAGCGGTCTTCCCAGTAGGTGCCTGCCATGCTGACCATCGCCGCACGCACCTCGTCGGGGCTGGCGGTCTCCAGCCTGGCCTTGGCGTCCCAGTAGATGGCCATGGGTTCGAGCACGTGGCCGCGCACCCGGGGCAGCAGGGTGCTGAGCGCCAACGTGTTGTTGCGCCGGAAGGCGTCGCGCATTTCCAGCAGGGCCGCATCGGCACTGCCTTGTGCCCAGGCGGCGCCCTGCATCAGCAGCGCGGCCATAATGGGCACAAGACCCTGTTTCAGGATCACCAGTTTCATGCGGCGATTATGGACAACAAAGACGTTCAACCTGCAACCGTTCGGCCTTTGGATGGGCCCAAACCCGCTTGGCGCAAACAACTGATCGAGAAGCGCCAGAACCTGGCCGACCGGGCCTGGCGCAACGACCTGTTGCAGCGCGTGATGCGCGTCTGGTTGATCCACCGGCCCGACGCGGTGATCGGCGCCTACTGGCCCATCAAGGGCGAGTTCGACCCGCTGCCGGCGCTGTTCCGCTGGCAGGAGGCGGGGCTCGAAGAAGACGCCCAGGGCGCCCAGAAGCACCGCCGCATCGGGCTGCCGGTGGTCAACAAAATTGATAAGACGCTCACCTTCTACAGCTGGTTCCCAGGCTGCCCGATGGAAGAAGACGCCTACGGCATCCCGAAGCCGAAAGACACCGAGATCATCGAGCCCACGCTCATCTTCGTGCCCTGCGTGGGCTATGGCCCGGGTGGCTACCGGCTGGGCTACGGTGGCGGTTTCTACGACCGCACGCTGGCCTCGCTGAGCCCCAAGCCCTTCACCGTGGGCCTGGGTTACGACTTCTCCTACCTGCCCGACCTGATGCCCGAGTCGCACGACGTGCCGCTGGACGCGATCCTGGCCGACACCGGGGTGATGTGGCCCGTGAGCGGGTGACGCGGTGAGCGGACTGACGCACCAGTGGGTGCACATCGCCTACCGCGAAACCAGCGCCTTCACCGAAACCTACGGTTTTTCCGGCAGCCAGGGCGCGGTCAACCTCGAAGGCCTGCTGATCAGCGCGCCCGGCGCCTCGCGCGAGGTGGTGTTCCTGATGATGCACCCCAGCTCCACGCTGCAGCTGCTCCCCTTGCCCCCCGCGCTGGCCGCGGCCGGTTACCCGGTGCTGTGCATGGGCAGCCGCTACGCCAAGAACGACACGGCGCTGATCATGGAGAAGGTGGTGCTGGACATGGGCGCCTGCGTGCGCCACGCCAAAGAGGTGCTGGGTTTTGAGCGCGTGATCCTCATGGGCTGGTCGGGCGGCGGGTCGCTGGCGCTGTTCTACCAGTCGCAGGCCGAGCACCCGACCATCACCCAGACACCGGCGGGCGACCCGGTGGACATCGTGGGTGCGGGCCTGATCCCGGCCGATGGTGTGGTGCTGGAGGCCGCGCACCGTTCGCGCGCCCAGTGCCTGCGCGACTGGATCGACCCGTCCGTGATCGACGAGGCCGACCCGGACCAGCGCAATCCCTCCTTCGATCTGTATGCGCCGTCACTGCCCTTCAGCGCGCCGTACCCGGCCGACTGGCTGGCGGCCTACCGCGCGGCCCAGCTCGCGCGCCTGCGGCGCATCACGGACCGCGTGAAAGAAACCCTGGACGAGCTGCGGCGCCGGGGCGGTGCCGAGCTGGAGCGCGGTTTTGTCACCCACCGCACCCTGGCCGACCCGCGTTTCCTTGACGGCTCCATCGACCCCAACGGCCGCCCCGTGGGCCGCTGTTACCTCGGGGTGCCGGAGACCGTGAACAGCGGACCGGTGGGCATGGCGCGTTTCTCGACGCTGCGCTCCTGGCTCTCGCAGTGGTCCATTGACGACTCGCGCGCCGATGGCGAGGCCTGCGCGCGCCAGGTCAGCGTGCCGCTGCTGGCCATCGAACACGGCGCGGACGATGCCGTGCCGCAGCCCGACATCGGCCTCATGTTTGCCGCGGCCGGCAGCGCTGACAAGGAGATGCACGTGATCCCCGGCGCCAACCACTACTTCCAGGGCCAGCCGGTGCCCTTGCAGGCGTCGGTGCTGCTGGTGAGCGACTGGGTGGCACGCCAGCTGGGGTGACGGCCGGGCGGTGAGGGCGCCGCCGTCAGGCGGGCGCTGGCGCGGCCTGGGTCGCGGGCAGTTCGGCGGTGATGGTGGTGCCGTGCCCCGGCGCGCTGAAGACCGTCAAGCGCCCGCCGTGCGATTCCATGCGCACCCGCATGCCGCTCAGACCGTGGCGCCCGTGGGGAACCCGGGCGGGAGAAAAGCCCTGCCCGTCGTCCTGAACCGAGAGCTGCACCGCCGGGCCGAGCTGTTTCAACCGCACCTGCACCCGGGCGCACTGCGCGTATTTGCCGATGTTGGTCAGCGATTCCTGCGCGACCCTGAACAGGGTCAGCTCGGCACCGCGGTCCACGGCGACGGGCTGCAGCTCGGTCTCCACCGGTTTGCCCAGCACGCCGGCCATGTCGCGGCACAACATGTCCAGCGCCGGCACGAGCCCCAGCTGGTCCAGCGACGAGGGGCGCAGGTTTTCGATGATGCGGCGCTTGATCGCGATGCCCTCGTTGAGGCGTGATTCCACCGACGCCAGGCGCTCGGTGGCCTTCTCCGGCATGTCGGGCAGGCGGCGCAACCGGGCAAACTCCAGTTTCATCGCGGTCAGCAACCCACCCATCTCGTCGTGCAGTTCGCGCGCGACGTGGGCCCTTTCGTCTTCCCGGGCGTTGACCAGGTGGGTGGCCATCTCGGTGAGTTCGGCGGTCCGCTCTTTCACCCGGTCGGCCAGCAGCAGCCGCTCCCGGGCCAGCTTGCGGTCTTCCTCGCGCAACAGGTGCTGGAAGTAAAACAGCGCCAGCGCGGTGGCCAGCGCCAGCAGGTGGATGGCCAGCCGGTTCAGCGACAGCGCCCGGTACAGCGAATACCGGGCGTTCTCCTGGATGGCGCCCGACTTCTGCAGCACCAGATCGAACTCCTCGCGCAACTCGTTCCGGCGTGTGCGCGTGACGGCACTGACAGACGCGGCGATGGCCTTCGCGGTGTCGCCGCGCTCAAACGCCTCTACCCAGGCGTCGGTGCCGCGCACGTGATCCGCCAGAAGCCGTTCCACCCGTTCGAGCGAGATGGTGTGGTCGGGGTCCATCTGGCGCACCAGCGCGACAGCGTCATTTTTCAGGCTGTCCAGGCGCTGGAGCGTCTCCCGGTACTTGGCGAGCTCCTGCGGGGCCTTCGACATGAGGTACGACCGGGCGTGCAGGTCCGTGTCCGTCAGGGCCTGCAGCGCTTCGGCCGACCGGATGCGTGCGTCGGTGAGGGCAATGCCGCTGGACAAGGTGCGATGGGAGTGCTGGTAGGTGGACTCGTTGATCCCCATGGCCGCCACACCCACCACCACCACGACCGGCATCAGGTAGCGGCCGCGCGCCACCCATTCGATGGTGGAGCGCAGTTTTCCGGGTGCGGTGTCTTCCAAGCTCATGATCGGGGCCGGCCTGCCAGGGTGATGGGGGTGCAAGGGTAGCTCACCGGGGCGAGGCTGCGATCAGGCGCTGGGCATGCCTTCGCAGTAGGTGATCAGTTCGTCGAGTTCCCGTGATTTGTCGAAGAGCCGGTCGGCGCCGAGGGCCGCGCAGCGCTGTCGCATGTCGGGAGAGGGGTAGTTGGTCAGCACCACACGGCGCATCGGCAGGTTCAGCGCCTGCGCGCGCGCCAGCACCCCCAGGCCACTTCCCGAGGCGAGGAAGATGTCCACGATGACCAGGTCGAGGTCTTCCTTGCGCTGCTCCAGTTCCCGAACCGCGTCGGCCTCGGTGCGCGCAGTACCGACCACGCGCACCGGCGTCAATTCCTCCAGGGTGGTGACCAGGTCTTTCAGGATGACGGGGTTGTCCTCCACGATGAAGGCGCGAACAGGGGACATGGTCGTGGGTCGTCGGCAGCAGTCAGGGTGAGTTGGCGCTACGGCTTCTTGACCAGGGTGAGGTGGTTCTTCACGTCCACCACGCCCGTCACCGCCTTGACCAGGGTGGTGGCCCGGTTGATGGCCTCTGCGCTGGGCGCGGGGCCGTACAGCGAGACCACCGCGTTGGTCGTGTCGACGCTGATGGCCCGCGCACTCAGCTCGGCGTCGGCCGCCAGCGTGCCTTTGACGCGTGCCGTGATGGTCAGGTCTGCAGACGAAGCGGACATCGCGTTGACGGCACTGACCGCGTTGTCCTTGACCTCGATCGCGACTTCCTTTGATTTTTCAATCGCACTGTCGACCCTCTGGCCGACGGTGGGGGGTGGGGCGGGCGCCGTCTGGGCGCATGCGCCGAGGCTGGTCAAGGCCGCGACGGCAAAGGTCGCGAGCGCGGTGCGCGACACAGGAAAGTGGGCGTGTGTGGACATGGTGTGAAGCCTTGGTGAACGACATCGCGACCGCGTGGGGCGTTTGAAACACAGTGTATCGGTGGCGCTGTCATGGGGTTGTAGGACATGGCTGACAACACCGGGGCTCGCGTGAGCGCCTGGCGCGTCAGCCGGCGGGTTCAGCGGCGGGTCATCAGGGTTTTTTGAACCAGTCGTCGCTCGCGCGGCTTTCCCAGTCGGCCACCTGTTTTTCGGCTTCGTCCTTGGCGCAGCCGTAGCGCTCCTGGATCTTGCCGGTGAGCTGTTCGCGTTTGCCGGCCACGACGTTCCAGTCGTCGTCGGTGAGCTTGCCCCATTGTTCGATGGCCTTGCCCTTGAGTTGTTTCCAGTTGCCTTCAATGCGGTCCCAGTTCATGGTGATGCTCCTTCGTCAGTGGTGTTGCGGGCCCCCGTGGGAGCCCCCGGAAAACAGCGGCGAGCGGTGTCGCCGGGCTGTGTAGAAACTGTAGTTTTTTGAACGGTCAGCCGGTGTCGGTGCGCACAGCGTTGGCCTGTAGGACAGCGTGCCGTCGGTGCGTCGGTTCGGAGCCGACCCGGGGCGCGTCCTCCCACCGGGCAGGCACCGCATTCCCGCGTTACAGTGCGCCTTTCCGCGCCGCGGGCGCACCAGACACGGAGGCACGGGATGATTCGAGTGGGGATCGTGGACGACCACAAAATCGTGCGCGCGGGGCTCAAGCAGTTCCTGTCCGAGCACGTGGACCTGCGCGTGACTGGGGAGGCCGGCAACGGGGTCGAGGCGCTCGAACTGGCCCGCCAGGGCGAGGTGGATGTGTTGCTGCTCGACCTCTCCATGCCCGAACAGGGCGGTGTCGATGCGCTCAAGGCCATCAAGGCGCGGGCGCCCGAGCTGCCCGTGCTCATCCTCAGCGGGTTTCCCGAAACCCACTACGCCATCACCCTGCTGCGCCAGGGCGCCAGCGGTTATCTCAACAAGGAGTGCGACCCCGAAGAGATCGTGCAGGCGATCCGCACGGTGTCGATGGGGCGCAAGTACATCAGCCAGGCCGTGGCCACGCTGCTGGCCGAAGGCGTGGCCGGCGGGCTGGAGCGGCCGGCCCACGAGCTGTTGTCCGAGCGCGAGCTGCAGGTGTTTCTGCGCCTGGCCAAGGGCGAGACCATCGGCAGCATGGCCGAGGCCATGTTCCTCAGCGTCAAGACGGTCAGCACCTACCGCACGAGGGTGCTGGAGAAGCTCAAGCTCGGCAGCAACAGCGAGCTCACCTACTACGCCATGACCCATGGCCTGATCCAGTAGGCCGCTGCCTGCCCCTGCAGAGGGGCTGACGCGCTAAGGGGTTTCGCCCGGGGGCGGCGGTGCGGTGGCGTCCGCCTCGCGGTCCTGCGCGCGTTGGGCCTGTTGGCCCAGGTCGCTGATCCAGGCCGCGAGCGCCCCGGCCACGGCCATCTGCACCGAGGCGTGTCCCAATTGCGACCAGAGCATGCCCCCCAGATTGGCGCGCCACGGCGCCCAGCGGTTCCTGGCCGCTCCGAAGACCCAGGGCGTGAGGCTCACCAGCGCCGCGCCCACCGCTGCACCGGCCGCCAGCGCGGCCCAGGGGTGACGGCGCACGATGGGGTTGACCTGTTGCGCCACGGCGGACGCCACCAGCTCCGCCGGTGCGTGCCAGGGCTGCCGTCGCCACCACCGCCGTGCCAGCGTCTGGGCGGCGCCGAAGAGCCCGAGTCCCACGCCGTGCCGCCTCATGCGTGCGGCGAACGAGGCGGCCGGGAATGCGCTGGTGCCGTGAGCGGTGGCGCCTTGCACAGGGGCGCTCCCGCAGTGGGAAGGCTCTTCGGGCGACAAGGCCAGGATCAACCGGGTGCGGGACGCCTCGATCCGCGCGAGCGCTGCGGCCTTGCGCTGTGGCTGTGGCAGCGGGAGGTTCATTCGTCGCCCAGGATTTTCAGCGTGGCCATGTCCTGAGCCCATTGCGCGCGCAGGGACTCGAACGCTGGAGGCTCGCGGCGCGTGGCCGCGATCCATGCCAACAGGGCCGCGCCCAGCAGCGGCACCGCCGGCACGGCCCACAGGAGCCAGGGCATGGGCATGGACGCCAGCGGAAGCACCGCCCACAGCAGCAGCGAGGTGCCCATCAGCATCAGGCCGACCAGGCCCAGCACGGCGGTGGTCACCCAGATCAGGGCGCGCGATTTCAGTTGTCCCGTCACACCCTGCCACTCGGCCATGGCGAGGTCGACGTAGGCGTCAGCGTGCTCGGTGAGCAGGCCGGGCTGCTGGGCCAGGGAGATGAAAAGGGGGTGGATCACGGCAGGCGCGCTTTCTTGCAGGCAGGGTCTTCAACACACCGCTGCGAGACCACCCGCCGAAGCGGGTGGTCTCGCAGGGGGCGGTTGTTTCAATGGTGGCTGGCGCGGTTGCGGGTGGCCCAGCTGATCGCCAGCGTCACCGCGGCGCCAGCGGCCATGGCGATCAGCAGCGCCTTCGTGGGCTCCCGGCGCACGTAGCTGGCGGTCTGGTCGTTCAGCTGATGCGCCTTGTCGGCCACCGCGGCGCGCGCAGCCCGGGCCTTCTCGATCCCGGCGCGGGCCAGCTCTTCGGCGGAGGTGGCGGCGCGGGAGATCGTCGCCGGAATGGCGTCGCGCAGCTGGTGGATGCCGGCCTGGACGGCTTTTTCGGTTTCGGCGGTGGCTCGCTGGGCTTCGTTCATCAGGTCGTCGGCCTTGCCGACGACCCGGGACGCAGCGACTTCGGCCACGCGGGCGCCGGTGTCCACCATGTCCTGGGCGGCGGCGGTGATGTGTTGGGTGGTGGCATTCATCTTGGGCTCCTTGAGTGAGTGAAGGGTGAGGGTGGGCGGTGAGTGGGCCGGCGTCGGTGCCGTGTTCAGCGCTTGAGCCAGCCGAACAGGAAACTGACGACGGCCATCACCAGGAAGACCACGAACAGGATCTTGGCGATGCCGGCGGCGCTGGCGGCGATGCCGCCAAAGCCCAACACCGCTGCGATCAGCGCGACAACCAGAAAGACAACGGCGTAGTGCAACATGGACAACTCCTGAATCCCCCCGGTGGGGTGGTGGGCTTCGCAACGCCTGTCGCTGCGATGAATGAAGTCTATGGACGCGCTGTCCTTCACGGTGTCGGTCAATCCCACGGGTTGGCGTAGGACTGGGCCGACAGGGCGTCCCTGAGCGTGGGGGCTCAGCGATCCACCGCCGGGCCGCCCCAAGGCGGATCAGCCCCCTCGGGGGGCAGCGACCCGCGCAGCGGCGGAGCGTGGGGGCTCATCAGACCACGTTGCCGTGCAGCCGGGCGGTCAGGCTGAGGCCGAAGGCCGCTTCCACCTGCGCCTGCTCCGGTTCCCGGTGGTCGCGAGCCGACCGTGCCGTGATCAGGGCCTGCACCTCGGGCGCCAGATCCATGGCCATCTGGGACAGCAACTCGGCTTCGCCATGGGCCAGCGCATGGCCGGCGGGCGCATGCAGCGCGAGCACGCCCAGCACCGCGCCGCGGGTGTCCAGCACCGGCTTCCCCGCGAAGAAGAGGTACCGTTCCAGGGCCGGGTGCTGGCCGGCGGCCTGCGCCGGATCGAGATGCAGCTCGGGCTGGGCGCTCTCACCCGCCAGCAGCCGACCCGGAGGCGAGGTGTCGGGCGGCATGGATTCGGTGGACCAGCCGGGCTCGGGCACATCCCCCGCCAGCAGGCAGCGCACCTGGGTGGCCCCGGTGGACACCATGAGGCTCACCACGGGCACACGGAACACCGCGGCGGCGCGCTGCACGCTGCGGTGGATCGCTTCTTCCCGGGCTTGCACCGGCGTCGGTGCGGTGGCAGCGCCAGGCTGACCCGGGCCGTCGCCATCGCCACCTTGCGCGGGCGGCGCTTCGGTGCGCTCGTGCTCGGCCAGCGCCAGCACCTCCGGCAGCCGGAACAGCACGGCCGACACCCCGATGGCCTGTTGCCGTTCGGGCTCGGCCAGCGCCTCGACGCCCCGCCAGGCCACCAGCCGGACCACCACGTCCGGCCAGTGGCGGCGCAGCCGCCGGCACACCAGTCGCACCTGCGTGTCGGGGGCCTTGGACAAAGAGCACAGGTAGACCACCTCCACCGACGCCGCATCGCGCAGATCCGCACGGCCCTGCTGGAGGGCGGCCACCGGCAGGGCGCGGGCGCGCAGGCCGGCGTGGGCCAGTGCGTGCGCCAGCATGTCGGCCGACAGGGTGTCGAGCTCGGTGCGCAGGCCCACGCACAGCAGCGTCGGCGCGAGGGCGTTCGAGGCCTGTGCGGCGGTGTCGTCGGCCTGCAGCTCGGTCACGAAACGCGCCGTGCCGTCGAGCAGGCGGTGGCGGTGGGCGGCGGTCACGCCTTCGTCGCTCAGGCGCGCGGCCAGCCCCAGCATCGGCAAGGCCGTGTCGCCGTAGAAACGCGCCAGCGAGGTCTGCCGCACCTCCTGGTAGGCCATGTCCTCGGCCTCGTCGAGGTCGCCTGAAATCAGCCTGTGGTAGAGCTGGGTGGCGCTGTCGAACACCGGCTCGCTGCCCAGCAGCACCTCCAGGAAGCGCAGCGGGGCCAGGTGGCGGCCAACCACCACCAGGCACACCGTCAGCGGTGTCGCCAACACCAGGCCCAGCGGCCCCCACAGCGTGGCCCAGAAGGCGGCCGAGATCAGCACCGCCAGCGGCGACACGCCGGTGTTGCCGCTGTAGGCCAGCGGCTCGACGACGTTGTTGCTGATGACCTCGAGGACCAGGATCAGGGCCAGTGTCCACAGCACGACCGACCAGCCCGGGTCCACGGCGAACGCCAGCACGAGCGGGAAGATGGCGCCGATGGCCGGCCCGAGAAACGGGATGAAACGCAGCAGCGCCGCCAGCCCGCCCCAGAGCCAGGCGCCGGGCACGCCGATCCACCACAGGCCCAGCGCCATCGGGATGCCGTAGCCCACGTTGACCAGCACCTGGGCCAGCAGGTAGCGGCTGACCTTCTCGGCCGACTCGGACAGGGCGTCGGCCATCTGGTGCTGGTCGCCGCCCATCACCCTCAGCAGACGGTCGCGCAGCTCGATGCGCTGCAGCAGCATGAACACCACCAGGATGATCACCAGGCCGGCGGTGGCCAGCTGCACCCCCACCGTGGTCAGCACGTTCAGGGCGACCTCCTGCGGGCTGCTGTCGCTGGTGTCGACCGTGACGCGGGTGGCGCCCGGGGACTCCTTCTTGCCCATGTCCAGGGTCTTGGTGGCGGCATCGAACTCGCCCATGACCACGCCGAAAATCCGGCCGAACTCCCGCACCGTGCCCGACGGCACCACCGCCGGCCGCAGGTCGTGCAGCTTCTTCTGGATGTTCTTCCGGTAGGTGGGCAGCTCCTTGCCGAAGTCGCTGACCTGGTTGGCCATCAGCGCGCCGGCGCCCACCAGCATGGACAGTGTCAGCGTGAGCACCGCGCCCACCGCCACGCCGCGCGGCACCGAATGGCGACGCAGCCAGGTCACCACCGGGTCGAGCACGAACGCGAGCAGCGCGGCAAACGCCAGCGGCATGAGCAGCGTCTTGCCGTGGTGGAGGGCGAGGATGCCCAGGCCCAGGGCGGCGCCGGAGAACACGAAGCGCTGCACCCCCGGCAGCACCTGGGTGTCCGTGCCGCTGGCCGACGGGGCGGTGTCGCGTGGCGGGCCGGCCGCGGGGCCGGGGGCGGCCGTGGCGGGCTGGGACGGATCGGGGTTCGACGGGGGGGTGTTCACGGCAGGGGGGCTCTCGGGGAGGTTCGGCCGCTGTGCCGGGCCAGCACTGGGGGTGGGATCGGGCCTCATTTTGCATGAGGTCGGCCTGCGGTGCAGGCGCGTTTCAGGGGTGCTCCGCGTTGGCGTGCACCTCGCTGATGCGCTGTTCGCGGCGCACGAGGTAGAGGCCGCTGCCCACGATGATGGCCGCGCCGAACCAGGTGTGCGCGCCGGGCAGGGTCTGCCAGATCAGCCAGTCCAGCCCCACGCCCCAGGCCAGGGCGGTGTATTCGAACGGCGCCACCGCGCTGGCCTGCCCGCTGCGGAAGGCCTCGTTGATGGTGAGCTGGCCCAGAAAACCCGTGACCGCCAGCGCGAGCAGCAGCGCCGTGTGGTCCAGCGACACCGGCTTCCAGTCGCTCCACGCCAGCAGCCCGCCGCCCACGCTCATGAACAGCATCATGGTCAGGATCAGCGATTCGGTGCTGTCGGTGCGGCTGAGCAGCCGGCCCGCGACGGCGGCCACCGCGTAGCAGAAGGCGGCGATGATCACCGCGATGCCGCCGGTGGTGGCGAACCCGGCCTGCAGGTCACCACCGCTGGGCCGGATCGCCACCAGCACGCCGATGAAGCCGACCCCGATGGCCCACCAGTGCGCCTGGGGCACGCGCTCCTTGAGCACCGGCACCGACAGCGCCGTGATCAGCAGCGGCGCGATGAAGAAGATGGTGTAGGTGGCCGACAGCGGCAGCTCGCTCACGCCGCGCGTGAACAGCGAGAGCATGGTGATGCCCAGCAGGCCGCGCAGGATGTGCAGCGACCAGCGCAGGTTTTTCAGCCGCCCCCAGCCGCGCCGCCACTGGATCCAGGCCAGCACCAGCGGCAACGCCGTCAGCCCGCGCAGGCAGGCCATCTGCAGCGGCGGGTAGTGCGCCGACAGCGTCTTGAGCACCGCGTCCATGAGCGAGAAGAACATCACCGCCAGCAGCATGTTGACGATGCTGCGCAGGTTGCCGGCGGCGTGTTGGGCTTGTGAGGTCATGGGATCAGAAGAAGAGCCGCGCAGTCTGCCTGAAACAGGGGGAGATCAGGGCACCACCCAAGGTCCCGCAGAAGGAACCGCTGCCACCTGCGTTCCCCACCGGAGCGCGTGCCCGAGCCCGGCACACGCCGAAGACCCGGCTCCGCCGGTCCAAGGGCGTGGTCCCCCTTGGGGGGAAGCCGCGCAGCGGCGCAGGGGGAAGCCTTCCATCACCGGAGCGCGTGCCCGAACCCAGCACACGCCGAAGATCCGGCTCCGCCGGTCCAAGGGCGTGGTCCCCCTGGGGGGAAGCCGCGCAGCGGCGCAGGGGGGGTCAATCCATGTGATCGACGGTGTCCGGGTCGGGCACATCGCCCACCGCTTCGCGCGTCGCGGCCGCCTGTTGCTGCAGCCAGTCGCTGAAGGCTTTCACCTCCGGGCGCTGCAGGCTGCGTGGGGCCACCACCAGCCAGTACACCAGCGGCGAGTCCAGCCGCATCTGTGGCAGGGGTTCGACCAGGTCGCCGCTGGCCAGGCTCTCGGCCACCAGCGGCAACCGCGCCAGCGCCACGCCCTGGCCGGTGAGCGCGGCCTGCACGATCTGATGGGCGTAGTTGAAATACAGCCAGCGCTGGGGCGAGAGCTTGGTTTTGGCGCCTTTGCGCGCCGCACCCGAGGTCGAGAAATTTTCGAGCCAACGTTGCCAGGTCAGCCATTCCAGGTGGCGCGTGCGGTGTGCGTCGCCGGCCTCGATCAGGGTCACCTTGGACAGGTCGTCCAGCGTGGCGATGCGGTGGGTTTTCAGCAGCCAGGGGCTGGCCACCGGCGTGAGCTGCTCGCCAAACAGCCGGATCGCGCCGGCCGGCATGGCCTGCGGCACCGCGTAGCGCAGCGCGAGGTCGACGTCGGCCGTGCTCAGGTCCACCGCGACATCGGACGCGTCGATGCGGATGTCGATGTCCGGGTGCTCGCGCTGGAAGGCCTCGAGGCGCGGGATCAGCCACATCGAGGCGAACGAGGCCCAGGTCGTGATGGCCACGCTCTTGCGCCCGGCGCTCTGGCGGATCTGACGCACGGCCGCATCAATCCGCTCCAGCGCCGAGCCCGCCGCGCGCAGCAGCTGGTTGCCCGCGCTCGTCATCTCCACGGCGCGCGTGTGGCGCAGGAAGAGGGCGGTGCCCACCTCGTCTTCCAGGGCCTGGATCTGCCGGCTGACCGCGCTCTGCGTGAGAGACAGTTCCTCGGCGGCGGCACGGAAGTTGAGGTGTCTCGCCACCGCCTCGAAAGCGCGCAGGTGGCCGGCCGAGATCGGGCGGGTGCGGGGGTGGCTGGAGGTGAGCTGCATGGTCAACGGGCGGGTGGGGGCTGCGGGATTGATGCGTTTATCGAATCAATAGCTTATCCCCATTTCATTGGACGGGCGGGCCTGCGCGCGAGAAGATGCCCCCCAATCTGCTGTTTCTGGAGAATGCCATGTCCCACCTCTCTGCCCCTGCTGTCCGTTGCCGCTCTGTGGGCGCCTGGCGCCTGCACCCCGGCCACGCCATGAGCCTGCGGCCGAAGCAGCCCGCCGTGTTGCGCGTGTATTGCGGGCGCGTGTGGGCCACCCTCGGGCAAGGCGCCGAGGTGGGGGCGCCCGACGACGGCGGCGACCGTTTTCTGGGCCCGGGCGAGGTGCTGGTCGTGCCGGCCGGTGCGAGCCTGGTCATGGAGCCGGTCACGGTGCCCGGCGACCGGGGGCCGGTGCATTTCGACTGGAGCGACGCCAGTGCGGCGGCGGCACCCAGCCGGTTTGACTGCGAAGTGGCCGCCCCGGCGCGGGAGCTGCGCTCCTCGCTCGGGCACGCGGCCGTGGCGCTGACGCGCATGGTGTTCGGTCTGCTGGGCTACAGCGAATTCCTGGTGGCCGGGCGGGGACGGGTGCTCTCGCCGTTGGAATCACTTCGTTCTTGATTGGGGGCACCCCCGCCGCGCTGCGCGCGACCCCCAAGGGGGCGGCACTGGCCGTCCGGCAAAGCCGGCCCGGCGGTGCCCTGAGGGGCTTCCCTGCGTCCCATGGGCACCACCCGCAGAACGCTTTCGAGAACGCCTCAAGACTTTGAAGCCTTGGGTTTTTTCGCCGGCTTGCGCGCCGCGACCGCCGCGTCCAAGGCCAGCCGCGCCCAAGGTGCCATGAGCGCGGGCGATTCCAGCGCGTCTTCGGGCGGCGTGTGGTAGTGCAGGGACATGGTCTTGCCCTTGGCCTCGTACCGGAACGGCTGCGCACCGGCGGCCAGCCAGCGCGGTTCCGTTTCGGCGTTGGTCTTGAGGAACAGGGTGTCCCAGGCAATGATCGCCACGTTCATGCCGTCCACCGAAATCCCCCAGCCACCGAACATGCGCACCGCCTTGCACGGCCCCAGGCAGGACAGCAGCTCGCAGGCGTGCAGGACAAACGGATCGGTGATGGGTTGGGTGGCCATGCGCCATCGTAGTGAGCAGTGCGCAGCGCAACAAGCCGTCGGCGCGAAATGACTTCACCCCAGGGCACCGCGGAACCGGCTTTGCCGGGCCGCCAGTGCCGCCCCTTGAGGGGCGGAGCGGCTGCGCGCAGCGAGCAAGCGACGGGGGTGGGTCACATCAAGTGGACAATGTCCACCCATGGCCAGACCCAAATCCGCTTCCCACGACCTCAAGCGCGATCAAATCCTCGACGTCGCCGCCCAGTGTTTTGCCCTGCAGAGTTTCCCGGCGGCGAGCATGAACCACATCGCCACCGCCTGCGGCACCAGCAAGGCGCGGCTCTACCACTACTACGAGAGCAAGGAAGCGATCCTGTTCGATCTGCTCGACCGCTACACCCAGCGCCTGCTGGCGCTGATCGGCGAGGCCGAAGCGAGGGCACAGCGCAAGAACCTGAGCGAGCGCGAGGCGCTCAACGAACTGGTGCACGCTTTTCTGGCCGAGTACGAAAGCTCGGCCACGCGCCACGTGGCGCTGGTGTCCGACACCAAGTTCCTGGGCGAGACCCAGCGCGAACTCATTCTCAACCGCCAGCGTGACGTGGTCGCCGCGTTCACCCGCTTTCTCAAGCGCGCCTACCCCGAGCGTGTCACCCCCGCGAACCAGACCGCGCTGACCATGATGCTGTTCGGCATGATCAACTGGACCTTCACCTGGTTGCGCCCCGGCGGGGCCATGAGTTACGCGGCGTTTGCCGACGAGGTGGCGGCCGTGCTCGAAAAGGGACTGGCGGCCTGAGCCCCGGCGCTGGAGAAGGTTATTTGTTTACCGATCCGTAATCGATTTCGTTTAGTTAAAATTTGCGCGTTTGCCGATCTGCGCAGCCGACCCCACACACAGGAGACCCCATGAGCAAAGCCTTCGCCTCCCAGGCCGATCTGGCCGACAAGAAAATCACCTTCGAGCAGCTCAGCCCGCACTGCTGGGCCTACACCGCAGAAGGCGACCCGAACTCGGGCGTGATCATCGGTGACGACTTCATCATGGTCAGCGACGCCACCGCCACCCCGGCCATGGCGCGCGACCTGATCCAGCAGATCCGCAAGGTGTCGGACAAGCCCATCAAGTACGTGCTGCTCACCCACTACCACGCGGTGCGCGTGCTGGGCGCCAGTGCCTACTTCGCCGAAGGCGCGACCGAGATCATCGCCAGCCAGGGCACGCTGGAGCTGATCCGCGAGCGCGGCGCGCAGGACATGCAGAGCGAGATGGAGCGCTTCCCGCGCCTGTTCCGTGGCGCCGAATCGGTGCCGGGCCTGACCTGGCCGAGCATGGTGATCGGCGGCGGCGATGCGGTCAAAGGCGAGAAGCCGGGCAAGCTGTCGATCAACCTCGGCGGTGTCGTGGTGCAGATCTGGAGCCCGGGCCATGGCCACACCCGTGGCGACACCATCGCCTGGGTGGAAGAAGAAAAGGTGCTGTTCAGCGGTGACCTGGTCGAATACGAAGCCGGCGTCTACACCGGTGATGCCCAGCTCGAAGAGTGGCCCGCCACGCTGGAAGCCCTGCGTGCACTGAACGCCGAGTTCATCGTGCCCGGCCGCGGTGAGGCCATGAAGGGCAACGCCGACGTGAACAAGGCGCTGGACTACACGAAGCGCTGGGTCACGACGCTGTTCCAGGCGGGCAAGGAAGCCGCCGCCGGCAACATGGATCTCAAGGCCGCCATGGCCCACACCCGCAAGAGCATGGACCCGGTGTTCGGCCACGTGTTCATCTACGAACACTGCCTGCCGTTCGACGTGAGCCGCGCCTACGACGAGGCCAAGGGCATCAAGAACCCGCGCATCTGGACGGCCGAGCGCGACATGGAGATGTGGAAGTCGCTGCAGGGCTGAGCTTTTTCGGAATCCTGCCCAGGATGCACAACAAAAAACCCGCCGAGGCGGGTTTTTTGTTGATGCCGACCTGAGTCTGAGCAGGCGCGCAGGAGGCGTGTCTATGGGGTGCTGGTTCCGGTGGTGCCCGTCGTGGTCGGGGTTTCCGTTTCCGTTTCTGTCGTGGTCGTCGGCAGCGCTTCCTTCACCGTCAGCGGTTCGGTCACCGTGGCCTCGCGACCGGCGCTGTCGGTCACGGTGAGTTCCACCGTGTAGGTGCCGGCCTTCTCGTAGGTGTGGGTCACCACCTCGCCTTTGGCGGTTTCGCCGTCGCCGAACTTCCAGGACCAGCCGACCGCCACGTTGTCTTCGGGCAGGTTGGAGACGACCGAGCCCGAGGCGTCGAACGTCAGCTCGGTGCCCGCGCGCGCGGTGCTGGGCGTGACCTCAAAGATGGGGATGGGCAGGCAGCCCGTGAGCGCCAGCGCCACGAAGCTGGCCAGCAGGAATTTCGAGAAGGTGAGGTTCTTGTGGGTGGATGTCATGTGTGCTCCCGGATCGTTGAACAACGATGGTAATCCGATTCAACGGGGGTGGTTTGCCTGCTTGCCCCGACAATCGTGTATCCATCTGTAGCTTTCATGACCGCCCTTTCCTCCTTCGCAGCTCCGACCCCCGCCGACTGGGGCGTGATCGCCGTGTTTGCCACGGTGTACCTCGGCATGTTTCTCGGTGGACTGCCGCGCCTGAAGCTGGACCGCTCGGGGGTCGCGCTGCTGGGCGCCATCGCCGTGATTGCGCTCACCGGCCTGCCGCTGGAAGACGCCGCGCGCTCGGTGGACCTGCCCACCATCGTGCTGCTGTTTGCCTTCATGGTGGTGTCGGCGCAGATGCGGCTGGGCGGTTTCTACACCGAGGTCACGCGCCGCGTGGGCGCGCTGCCGCTCTCGCGTGCCGGTCTGCTGGCGGCGCTGATCGTGGTGTCGGGCGCGCTGTCGGCGATCTTCTCCAACGACATCGTCTGCCTGGCCATGACACCGGTGGTCGCCCAGCTGTGCCTGCAGCGCGGCCTGAACCCGATCCCGTTCCTGATCGGGCTGGCCTGTGCGGCCAACATCGGCTCGGCCGCGACGCTGATCGGCAACCCGCAGAACATGCTGATCGGTTCGGTGCTGCAGTTGCACTTCGCCGACCACGCGCGCCAGGCGCTTGCGCCGGTGAGCGTCAGCCTCGCGCTGCTCTGGCTGTGGCTGGCCTACGGGCCGGGCGCGCGGGCCGGGGCGCCCGAATCCGCGCCGTCGGTGCAGGTGCCGCTGCGCACGGACGGTGAGCCGTTCGACCGCTGGCAGACCGCCAAAGGCCTGGTGGTGGCCACGGCGCTGATGGCGGTGTTCCTGTTCACCGACTGGCCGCGCGACGTGGCGGCGCTGGTGGGCGCGGGCGTGCTGCTGCTCAGCCGCCGTTTCCACTCTGCCGACGTGATCGGCTTCGTGGACTGGCCGCTGTTGCTGCTCTTCATCGGCCTGTTCGTGGTGAACCACGCGTTCGAGCAGACCGGCCTGTCCGCGCAGGCCGTGGCCTGGCTGGCCACCCAGGGCGTGCACCTGAGCGACCCCGGTGCCCTGGTGGTGGTGGGCGTGCTGCTGTCCAACCTGGTGTCGAACGTGCCGGCCGTCATGCTGATGCTGCCGCACCTGGGCACCGACCCGCAGCAGGCCGGTGTGTTGCTGGCGCTGGTGAGCACCTTCGCCGGCAACCTGCTGCTGGTGGGCTCGATCGCCAACCTCATCGTGGCCGACCTCGCGGCCAAGGAAGGCATCGTGCTGGACTGGAAACGGCACCTGCTCACCGGGCTGCCGGTGACGCTGGTGTCCCTGCTGGTGGTGTGGGGCTGGTTCAGTCTGTGATCGAAGAGAGGAACTGCTGCAGCTCCGGCGTCTGCGGGCTGCCGAAGAGCTGATCGGGCGGGCCCATCTCGTGCACGCGGCCCTGGTGCATGAAGATCACGCGGTCGCTCACCTTGCGCGCGAAGCTCATCTCGTGCGTGACCATCAGCAGCGTCATGCCCTCGTCGGCCAACGACTCCACCACACGCAGCACCTCGCCCACCAGTTCGGGGTCGAGCGCCGAGGTGATTTCGTCGCACAGCAGCACGGCCGGTTCCATGGCCAGGGCGCGGGCGATGGCCACGCGCTGCTGTTGACCACCCGAGAGCTGGTCGGGCCAGGCGTCGAACTTCTCCGCCAGGCCCACGCGGGCCAGCAGCTGGCGGGCGCGTTGTTCGCCCGCCGCCTTGTCGGTCTTCTTCACGAGCCCGGGGGCGAGCATCACGTTGCGGCCCACGCTCAGGTGCGGGAACAGGTTGAAGCCCTGAAAGATCATGCCCACGTGCTGGCGCAACTCGCGCATCGCTGCGGCGTTGCCGTGCAGCAGGGGCTGGCCGTCGACGCTGAGCGCGCCCGACTGGAACACCTCCAGCCCGTTGATGCAGCGCAGCAGCGTGCTCTTGCCCGAGCCGCTCTTGCCGATGATGGCGATCACCTCGCCGCGCTTCACTTGCAGGTCGATGCCCTTGAGCACCTCGTTGCTGCCGAAGGACTTGCGCAGTTGGCGGATGTCGACGATGGGACCGTGCGTGTTGGGGGTGGCCATCGCAGGGGTGGGCAGGGTGTCAACGGACGACATTGAGTTTCCTTTCAAGGGAGCGCGCGGTGAGGCTCACGGGGAAGCACAGCGCGAAATACATCAGGGCCACGCAGCTGTAGACCAGGAAGGGCTGGAAGGTGGCGTTGGTGATCATGGTGCCGGCCTTGGTGAGCTCGACGAAGCCGATGACGGACGCCAGTGCCGTGCCCTTGATCACCTGCACCAGGAAGCCCACGGTCGGCGCGATGGCGATGCGTGTGGCCTGCGGCAGCACCACATGGCGCAGCTGCTCAGAGAAGTTCAGCGCCAGGCTCTGCGCCGCTTCCCACTGGCCCTTGGGCACGGCCGCCACGCAGCCGCGCCAGATCTCGCACAGGAAGGCGCTGGTGTAGAGCGTGAGCGCCAGCGCGGCCGAAACCCAGGCCGAGGTCTCCACGCCAAACAGCGCCAGCCCGAAGTAGGCGAGAAACAGTTGCATCAGCAGCGGCGTGCCCTGAAAGAGCTGCACGTAGCCGGCCACGAAGCGCTCGGCGCCCGGCCAGCGCGCGGTGCGCGCCACCAGCAGCGCCATGCCCACCAGCCCGCCGCCGATGAAGGCCACCAGCGAGAGCGCCACCGTCCAGCGCGCGGCCAGCAGCAGGTTGCGCAGGATGTCCCACAACGAAAAATCAACCATGTTGAACTCCGGTGATGCCGCTGCTTGGCCAGGCTGTGTGAGTGCCGGCCACCCGAGACCAGGGAGACCGCGGAACGGGCTTGGCCCGGCCGCTGGTCTCGTCCCCCCTCGGGGGGGAAGGCGCGAAGCGACGCAGGGGGGTCATCGTGATCCTCCGAAGATGAAACGCGGGCCGGCCCAGTTCAGCAGCGCGCGCACGCCCACCGACAGCAGCAGGTAGATGCCGGTGGCGATGATGAAGGCCTCGAACGCGCGGAAGTTGCGGCTCTGGATCAGGTTCGCCGCGTAGCTCAGCTCCTCGGTGGCGATCTGCCCGCACACCGCCGAACCCAGCATCACGATGATGATCTGGCTGGTCAGCGCCGGCCACACCTTGCGCAGCGCGGGCGGCAGCACCACGTGCACGAAGGTCTGGGCCTTGCTGAGGGCGAGGCTCGCCGCCGCTTCGAACTGGCCTTTGGGCGTGGCTTCGATGCCGGCGCGCACGATCTCGGCCGCATACGCCCCGAGGTTGATCACCATCGCGATCACCGAGGCGATCTCGGGCGTGAGCTTGACGCCCGCCGCCGGCAGGCCGAAGAACACGAAGAACAGCTGCACGATGAAGGGCGTGTTGCGGATCAGCTCCACATAGGTGCCCGCCACCCAGCGCAGCCACACCGGGCCATGGCTGCGCGACCAGGCGCAAGCCACCCCCAGCAGCAGGCCGAGCACGGCCGAGATCGCGGTCAGACCCAGCGTCCACAGCACGCCGTGGAACAGCAGGGGCCACTGGGCCAGCACGGCGAGGAAGTCGAATTCGATGCGCATGGCGCCCGTCCTTCGTGTGCGTCAGCCGGGTTTATTCAGGCAGCGTGCCGGCCGGGCGGCCGAGCCACTTTTTCGCCATCGCATCCAGCTCGCCCGCCTTCTTGGCCGCGAGGATGACCTCGTTGACCTTGGTGCGCAGCGCGTCCTCGCCCTTGGCCACGCCGATGAAGTTGGGGCTGTCTTTCAGCAGCAGCTTGTATTCGGTGTTGAGCTGCGGGTTGCGCGCCATCAGGTTGCCGGCGACCGACGCACCCGTGGCGATCACCTGCACCTGGCCCGAGACGAAGGCCGAAACGGTGCCGTTGTTGTCTTCGAAACGCTTGATGTCGGCCGTGGGCGGGGCGAGTTTGGTGAGCTCCTGGTCTTCGATGGCGCCGCGTGTCACGCCCACCGATTTGCCGGCCAGGTCGGCGAACGAAGCCAGCGGCATCGACTTGGTGGCGAACACCGCCTGGAAAAAGGGCGAGTAGGCGACGGTGAAGTCGATCACCGCGAGGCGCTCGGGGTTCTTGCCCAGCGTGGAGATCACCAGATCGGCCTTGCGCGTCTGCAGGTAGGGGATGCGGTTGGCGCTGGTCACGGGCACCAGTTCCACCTTGGCGCCAAGCTTGGCGGCGATCAGTTTGGCCATGTCCACGTCCAGGCCTTGGGGCTGCAGGTCGGTGCCGACAAACCCGTAGGGCGGGAAGTCGGTGGGGATGGCGATCTTGATGGTCTTGGACTTCATCACATCGTCCAGTGCGGTCTGGGCGGTGGCCAGGCCGGTGGTGGCCAGCGAGGCGAGCGCGATGGCGGAAGCGATGAAGGCGCGTTTGTTGAAGTTCACAGCAGGGCTCCTAGGTAGGTTTCAGCGGGGGGTTGAGGGGTGTCATTGCCGGTCGGCAAGGGTGCGGGGGTGGCGCGCACCGGGGCGAGCGCCTGGCGCAGGTTGGCCAGCGGGTCGTCCGCCGGGGCCAGGCGCAGGGCCGCCTGCACCTGCCCGATGTGTTCTTCCATCAGGCGTTCGGCCAGGGCGGTGTCGCCGCGCGTCAGCGCCTCGACGATGGCCACGTGGTCCTGGCACGACTGCACCGCGTCGTGCGTGGACTGGTAGAGCATGGCGATCAGCGTGGTGCGCGCGGTGAAGTCGCGCAGCGTGTCGGCCAGCAACTGGTTGCCCAGGCACTCGGCCAGGCAGACATGGAAGTCACCCAGCAAATAGCTGCGCTGGCCGACGTCGTCGCCTTTGAGCGCGTCCTGTTCCTGTTTCAGGTGTTGCTTGAGCCGCTTGAGGGCGGCCTTGTCCAGGGGTCCGGTGCGGCGGATCAGCCCGGTCTCGATGACGCGCCGGGCTTCAAAGGCTTCGCGCGCTTCTTCGTGTGAAGGTTGCACCACGTACCAGCCGCGGCGCGAACTGACGGTGACGATGCCGCGCGCGGCCAGCCGCACCAGCGCCTCGCGCACCAGGGTGCGGCTGCAGTCGAACAGCATCGAGAGGTTCTGTTCACCCAGGCGCGTGCCGGGGGCCAGGCGCTGCGCGAGCACGGCTTCGATGATGCGTTGGGCGATGTCGGTGGAACTGACCATGCCGCAGCAGCTTGCGAAAAGCGTGCCAGCGCCATGCAGGCCTTGTATGCAAGATGGGTGCGCCAGAGTTGTGCGCTGAGCCTGATTTCAGCGGTCAGGTGCACCAGAACAGCAGGCTGGTGTGCCCAGACTGGTGCCTGAGCGGTGGGCATGCGGTGTCGCCCAAGGGCACCGCCGGGCCGCCCTTCGACAAGCTCAGGACGGACGGCCAGTGCCGCCCCCCATGAGGGGGGGTGACGCGAAGCGGCGCGGGGGGTGTTTCTTCAGTACTGTTCGGCGGTCAGCGAGCGCAGGTCGGTTTCGTAGTCCTTGAGCACCCGCACCGCGTGGGCCCGCTGTTCGGCGGTGGTGGTGTTGTGCAGGGCGGCGAACTGCTCGCAGCCGCTGCGCACCAGCGCGTCGCTGTAGGCCGGGAAGCCGGGCGTCGGCGACTGCATGACCCGATCGTGCCAGCCGCGCAGGGCCACCACGGCCGCCGTGGGGTTGCGTTCGGGCTGCAGCTCGCGCAGCGTCTTCAGCAGGTCGACCTGGCGGCGCAGCCGCTCGGCGTTGACGCGCGACCCGTCGAACGGGGATTGCCGGATGCGCTCGCGCAGCAGCTTCAGCTGCGCGTCGCTCAGGTCGCCGTACAGCGTCTCGTAGCGGTCGGTGGCGCGCTCCAGCAGGTTGTCGATCCGCTCTTCGGCGCTCACGCGCACGTAGTCCGATTCAAACTCCTGGTTGCCTTTGGCGTAGCGGCGCTGCATGTGCTGCAGCTGGGCGGGCGTGAGGGTGGTGGCGAGCCGGGCCATCGGCTCCAGGGCGCGGTCGACCATGCGCAGGTAGGCCGTCTGCACCTGGGTGAACTGCACGCATGTCTGTTCGGGGTTGCTGTCGGCGGCGGCCAGCTGCTGCCATTGCTGCAGGCGGCTGATGTAGGACGGCAGCTCGCTGCTCCGGTGCCAGGCGAAAAAGCCGTCGATGTCGCGCCGCAGCACGGTGGTCTGCGCGTCGTTCAGGTCGGCGTAGCCGTCGATCCACCAGTAGCCCAGGCTGGGCGCCTGGTTGTAGGCCAGGCGCACCGCGCTGCACGCCGCCAGCACCAGCGCCAGGGCGGTCAGCAGCAGGCTGCGGGCGATAATCCGGCCCTTGTTGAAGACCGGTTTCGGCCGTTGGCCCGGTGTGGCCTCAGGAAAGGTGCTCATGTCGTTCCCTGTGGATGTGGTGGTGATGGCGGCCGGCAAGGGCACGCGCATGAAAAGCAGCAAGCCCAAAGTGTTGCACCGTTTGGGCGGGCGCGCTCTGGCCCAGCATGTGATCGACACCGCGGCCCGGGTCTCGGCCCGTTCGGTGGTGGTGATCACCGGCCATGGTGCCGAGCAGGTGGAGGCGGGATTGGTCGCACCGGTGTCGGAGTCGGGCCACGCGCTGAAGTTGCAATATGTGCGCCAGGAACCCCAGATGGGCACCGGTCATGCGGTGCAGCAGGCCGTGCCGGTGCTGGCCGACGACGGCGTGACCCTGGTGCTGTCGGGCGATGTGCCGCTCACGCGGCCCGAGACGCTGCAGGCTTTGCTGGACCTCTGCGGCGGCGAGCGCCTGGCCTTGCTGACGCTGGACATGGCCAACCCGACCGGCTACGGGCGCATCGTGCGCGAGGCCGACGGCTCGGTGGCGGCCATCGTCGAACACAAGGACGCCAGCGACGCGCAGCGCGCGATCACCGAGATCTACAGCGGCATCATGGCCGTGCCCACCCGGCTGCTGCGGGGCTGGCTCGCGCGCCTGGACAACCAGAACGCCCAGGGTGAGTACTACCTGACCGACGTGGTGAAGTTCGCGGTGGCCGACGGGCAAAGCGTGCAGGCGCACCGCATCAGCGACGCCGTGCAGGTCGCGGGCGTCAACAGCCCGCTGCAACTCGCCGAGCTGGAGCGAGCGCACCAGAAGCGCGTGGCGGAAGCGCTCATGGAGCAGGGCGTGCGCCTGGCCGACCCGGCGCGGCTGGACGTCCGGGGCATCCTCAGCTGCGGGCAGGACGTGGACATCGACGTGAACTGCGTGTTTGAAGGCCAGGTGAGCCTCGGCGAGGGCGTGCGCATCGGCGCAAACTGCGTGATCGCCAACGCCCACATTCACGACGGCGCCGTGATCCACCCTTTCACCCACATCGACGGCGAGAAGCTCGGCGTGAGCGTGGGGGCGGGCGCGCTGATCGGCCCATTCGCGCGGCTGCGCCCGGGCGCGCAGCTGGGGCGCGAGGTGCACATCGGCAACTTCGTGGAAGTGAAGAACAGCACCCTGGCCGACGGCGCCAAGGCCAACCACCTGGCCTACCTGGGCGACGCCACGGTGGGCGAGCGGGTGAATTACGGCGCGGGCAGCATCACCGCCAACTACGACGGCGCCAACAAGCACCGCACCGTGATCGAGGCCGACGTGCACGTGGGCAGCAACTGCGTGCTGGTGGCGCCGGTCACGATCGGCGCGGGTGGCACGGTGGGGGGCGGTTCGACCATCACCAAGAGCACACCGCCGGGCGCCCTGAGCGTGGCGCGCGGCAAACAGGTGGTGCTGCCGAACTGGCAGCGCCCCGCGAAGAAAAAGCCCTGAGGGGCCGGCCCGGCAAGTGCGCGGCGCTCAGGCGCGCCGGCGGACGCCTTCCATCTTGCGGTCGAGATCGTTCTTGCGGTCGGCCTTGGCCTCGCCCAGTCCCATGAGGCCACTCAGGCCCATGACCTCGGATTCCCGGAAACCGGTGATGGGATAGACCAGGGTGTCGTAGTCCGACATCTTGGATTCCAGGCGCTGGCGCACGCTGTCCTGGACCTCCACTTCCTGGGGCTTGGGTCGCGGCAGGGCCGCCAGGTCCAGCTGGCGCCGGAAGTCGTCGGGTGACGGCATGCGGTGGATGCTGTTCTTCAGGAACAGGAAGCGCACGCCGGCCGTTTTGAGGATGCGGTTCTTGATCTTCAACTGATGGGCTCTGGCCTTGGCGTTGCTCAGGTGGTATTGCTCCACGTCGAACGCAAACACAGGGCGCCCTTCGGAGTCGCACACCACGAAGTCCACTTTCTGGGTCGTCAGCCGCTCTGTCGCGCGCTTGCGGTCACTGGCGCGGCGGATCGACAACATGTTACGCAACGGCAAGTTGGGCAGCACCACCTGATCGGGAAACGTCTCGCGCAGGTAGTCCAGCATGATGACCTGCTCGGGGGTGAGGATCCGCTCGGGGGTGTAGCGGTCTTCGCGACCGGACACTGTCCTGAAATAGCGGCGATACACCCAGACACCCAGCGCCACCAGGGCGATGGCCACCACAAACGCAACCCACAATGGAAACATGAAACCTCCGGGCAACTACGCCATTTTTGTGACGGAATTTTAGGTGGCCGTTACGCGAGTGGGGCGGTGATAACCCTTTGTTACTACCGGATGTGGCTTGGCAGCGGCAACCTGGGGTCGAACTTGGCCCGGCGCAGGCTGAAGAAGGCCTTGACGTTGCGCACGTTGGCGTCGCTGGTGAACAGGCGTTGCGCCAGCGCCAGGTGGTCGGGCATGTCGCGGCTGTGCACCACCAGCACAAAGTCCGGCCCCGGGCTGACCCGGTAACACTGTTGCACCGCCGGGTCGGCGACCGCGCGGTCTTCGAAAGCCTGCAACTGCTCGGCGCCCTGGCGTTCCAGCGTGATCTCGACCAGGGCGGTGAGGCCATGGCCTGTCAGGGCCGCCAGGCGGTCCGGTTGCAGCACGGCCACCTGGCGCTCGATCAGCCCCAGCGCATGCAGGCGTTTGATGCGCCGCAGGCTGGTGGGCGGCGAGACGTGGGCCAGCTCCGCCAGACGCTGGTTGCTCAGCGACGCATCGTCCTGCAGCAGGCTCAGCAAGCGAAGATCGGCTTCATCCAGTTCAACGGATTCCATAAATCACCAGAGTATGGTTTGAAAATTTCATGCCTCTGCGAATAAGGAATTATCTTCCGTAAACTGCAAAAACAAGACTGAAAATTTCCTTTGATGATGGGTAGCATGCGTTTCACGTTGATTTTCTGGAGCATGGCATGTGTGGCATCGTGGCAGGGGTTTCGGGGCGCGACATCGTGCCCGTGCTGGTTCAGGGCTTGCAGCGCCTGGAGTACCGGGGTTACGACTCCTGTGGGGTGGCGGTGCATTCGGGTGGCTTGAAACGGGCCCGCAGCACGGCCCGCGTGGCCGAGCTGGCCAAAGAGGTACAGACCCACCACCTGGCCAGCGGCACGGGCATCGCCCACACCCGCTGGGCCACCCATGGCGCGCCCGTGGTCCACAACGCCCACCCCCACTTCAGTCACGGCCCGTCGGCGCCGGCTGGCGCGGCCGGTCGGGTGGCGCTGGTGCACAACGGCATCATTGAAAACCACGACGAGCTGCGTGCGGCGTTGCAGGCCAAGGGCTATGTGTTCGAGAGCCAGACCGACACCGAGGTCATCGCCCACCTGATCGATTCGCTGTACGAAGGCGATGTGTTCGCGGCCTTGCAGGCCGCGGTGGCGCAGCTGCATGGCGCCTACGCGCTCGCCGTGTTCCACAAGGACGAGCCGCACCGTGTGGTCGGCGCGCGTGCCGGCTCGCCGCTGGTGCTGGGGGTGGGGCAGATCGATGGCGTGGTCGGCGCCGAGCACTTCCTCGCCAGCGACGCGATGGCGCTGGCCGGCGTGACCGACCAGATCGTCTACCTGGAAGAAGGCGATCTGGTGGACCTGCAACTGGGCCGCTACTGGGTGGCCGACGCGCGGGGGCGGGTCTTTGAAGCCGGCCAGCGCCCGGTCAGGACCGTGCACGCGCACAGTGGTGCGGCCGAGCTCGGGCCCTACCGCCACTACATGCAGAAAGAAATCTTCGAGCAGCCGCGCGCCATTGCCGACACGCTCGAAGGCGTCGGTGGCATCACGCCCGAGCTCTTCGGCGACGGTGCACACGGCGTGTTCAAGGCCATCGACAACGTGCTGATCCTGGCCTGCGGCACCAGCTACTACAGCGGGTGCACGGCGAAATACTGGCTGGAAGAGATCGCGCAGATGCCCACGCAGGTGGAAGTGGCCAGCGAGTACCGCTATCGCACCAGCGTGCCCAACCCGCGCACCCTGGTCGTCACCATCACGCAAAGCGGCGAAACCGCCGACACCCTGGCTGCGTTGCGTCATGCGCAGGGCCTGGGCATGAAGCACACGCTGACGATCTGCAACGTGTCCTCCAGCGCCATGGTGCGCGAGTGCCAGCTGGCCTACATCACCCGCGCGGGCGTCGAGATCGGCGTGGCTTCGACCAAGGCCTTCAGCACCCAGCTCGCCGGCCTGTTCCTGCTGACGCTGGCGCTGGCCCAGTCGCGCGGGCGCTTGAGCGACGAGCAGGAAGCGCAGCACCTGAAAGCCATGCGCCACCTGCCCGTGGCGCTGCAGGCCGTGCTGGCGCTGGAGCCGCAGGTCATCAGCTGGGCCGAGGACTTTGCGCGCATGGACAACGCCCTGTTCCTCGGACGCGGCCTGCATTACCCCATTGCGCTCGAAGGCGCCCTGAAACTGAAAGAGATCAGCTACATCCACGCCGAGGCCTACCCGGCGGGCGAGCTCAAACACGGCCCGCTGGCCCTGGTGACCAGTGCGATGCCGGTGGTGACCGTGGCACCCAACGACGCGCTGCTGGAGAAGCTCAAGAGCAACATGCAGGAGGTGCGCGCGCGCGGCGGCGTGCTGTACGTGCTGGCCGACGCCGACACCCGCATCGCGAGCGGCGAAGGCATCCACGTCATCCGCATGCCCGAGCACTACGGTGCGCTCTCACCCATCCTGCACGTGGTGCCGCTGCAGCTGCTGGCGTACCACACGGCGCTGGCCAAAGGGACGGACGTGGACAAGCCCCGAAACCTGGCGAAGTCGGTCACGGTGGAGTGAGCATGAACCTGTTGACACTGGAACTGTTCTTGACAATTAAAGTCGTAAACTCGTTATTAAAGTCGTAAACAGGTCAAGGTTCTTTTTCTGGTTACATGCTGGTACTGCCCAGAGTATGTGGTTGTGCCTGATGTGAGGCAAGCATCCGGCCAACACTTGTGATTGCATCCAAAGCCTGATCGGCTGCACAGGAGTTGTCACTTGCCTTGACCGGTTGATGCCAGGAGGGTAGGACCGTTGTGCGCGACAGCCGTATGTCGCGGCCGGGAGCTGAGTTCATAGTGCCTGGCACGAAGCTGCCATCGGCTTACCCGGCAATGCGGCAGCATCGATGACCGGTATCGAGAGAACTGCAGTCGTCCAGCATGGCAGGTCGCCTGATGCTCCGCCAACTCGCGGCCGAATGTCAGCAGCTCGGAGGGCCGAACTCACGCTCTCGACCCATACCGGCTGAACAGCATTCTCCAATGCTGACCACCGATGCGCCTAGAGGAGGATCGGCAGGGATTGTTGCAAAAAAGCCGTAGAAACGGGCCTAAGCCAGGATTGCGTGTATTTTCAGCTGTTCATCCCCTTTCCCGCTGTAGGCCCTCGCCAACTGTGTCGTTGATCTGGTAATGCAAGTGCATTACTATGCGTAGCATTCGTCCTCCCATCCGGAGATTGCGACATGCCCACCGCACTTGAAGCTGAGTCCACTCTGACCGACCGCTACCAGACCACGGTTCCAGAACCCGTCCGCCGCGCGCTGCGCCTGGGCAAGCGCGACAAGATCCACTACGCGATCAAATCTACAGGCGAGGTCATCCTGACTCGCGCCGCTGCCGGAGAGGCTGATCCTGTTATCGGAAAGTTCTTGGACTTCCTAGCCCGCGACATCGCCGCGCACCCCGAACGTCTCCAGCGCATTGACATGGGCTTGGTGCAACGGGGGCGCGAGCTGACCGCTGGTGTGAAGTTCGACATGGACGCACCACTCTCACCAGAAGGTGAATGAGCCGCACCCGCCATGTGGGTGCAGGTGTTCCGCCGTCACGCCTGCCCAACTTCTCGGAAAGATCGACACAACAACCCGATGTGGTTATCCATGGCTGGACGGTCTTCGCACACCCCCTGTTCCTTTATCAGTACGAGAAGCTGCTCCAGCAGGTTGCCGAGCTGCGAGCGAAAGACCCGCCTGGCTACGAGAAGAAGAATGCCGCAAAGAGGCTTGCAGCCATCGTCAGCCTGGCGTTCAATGTTATTCCGCAAGACCCGGCACGGCCTGAGTACCGGCAGTGCAACACGCGTGGCGACGAGCACAAGCACTGGTTTTGGGCCAAGTTCTTCCAGCAATATCGGCTGTTCTTCCGGTTCCACGCGCCCAGCAAGGTGATTGTCCTGGGCTGGGTCAACGACGCGGACACCGAGCGAACATACGAGAGCGATTCCGATGCGTATCTTGTGTTCAAGAAGATGCTGGCCAATGGGCATCCACCGAGCGACTGGGAGCCGCTGCGCGGCACCATGGGGAGAGCTCCCCGCTGTTTTTTCAAGCACGGGAGGTGCTTCTCTTGAGGCGGTAATCGCGACCTTCGATTTTCCTAGTGCGGCTTTGCAGCGATTGAGGTCTTTCACCGGCGCAGCGCCAACACAACGCTGGACCTCAAAGGCGTCTTTCGACGGGCCTCGATCCCAGGGTTCCAACGACCGCTCTAGACCGAACTGCCGACGCAGACCACCCTTGCGGCTGCGTGCTATGAAGCGGCCTCCGGCAACCAGCCTGGTTGCTTCGCAGCGCCCCGCGCCGACAGTCGATTTGTCGTTCGTGCAGTCAGGCAACTCCAGGTTCCCACCTCTCTTGTTCTAGGGAAGCGGATGTAGAGCCTTCAGAGCACCAAGATTGCTCTGAAATCGTTCACGTTCGTGTGAGTGGGACCTGTGATCACCAGATCATTCAATGTCTTGAAAAAGCCATAAGAGTCGTGGCGATCCAGATGGCGCTGCAGGGACAGCCCCGCCAGTTCTCCACGGGCAATGGTGTCCGGCGCCACGAAGGCCCCGGCGTTGAGTTCGACACCGTCGATGCCATCGGTGTCGGCGGCCAGTGCCCAGATGTTGGGCTCCCCGCCGAGGGCCAAGGCAAGACCCAGGCAGAACTCGCCAGCCCTGCCACCGCGGCCTCGGTTCGGGACCAATGGATTCACCGTGACCGTGGTCTCTCCACCCGAGAGGATGACGCACGGCCTCTGCAGGGAGCTTTTGCCGTGGGCCACCGCCCTCGCAATCTCGGCGTGCACCTTGGCGACTTCGCGCGATTCGCCTTCGATCGAGTCGCTCAGCACATGAACGTTGAAGCCCGCCAGGCGGGCGGCTTCTGCTGCCGCCTGGAGCGATTTCCATGGCGTGGCTATCAACGAGACGTTTTGGTTCCATGTTGATGGGCTCGCATCGGCAGCGTGCGCGCGCGCCTCGCGTTCAAGGTGTTCCAGAACCGATCCCGGGACACGAATACCGTGGCGTTTGAGCAGTTCAAGCGCCTCGCCCGGCGAACTCGAACACGGGATGGTCGGCCCGCTGCCGATGACCGAAGGGTCGTCACGGGGCACATCACTGATGGCCAGCGTCACCACCTTCGCCGGTGCGCAAGCCTTGGCCAGCTGACCGCCCTTGATCCGGGACAGGTGCCGACGGATCACATTCATGTCCTTGATGTTGGCTCCAGAGGCCAACAACTGCCGGTTGATGTCCTGCTTCTGTTCGAGCGACAGCCCTTCCACCGGCAACACCAGCAGCGAGGATGCTCCGCCGGACAGGAGACACAGCACCAGATCGTCTTCGGTGAGTCCCGCCACTTCCGACAGCATCCGCTCGGCAGCATCGACACTGGCTTGGTCCGGGACCGGGTGCGCGGCTTCCAGAATGTCGATCCGATGAGCGAGTCCGGGCGGATGCGGCGGGACATGGCCGTAACGCGTCGCGACCGCACCTGAGATGGCGTGCCCGCTCGGCCAGTGTTCTTCCACCGCGTACGCCATGGCCGCCGCGGCTTTTCCGGCGCCCACCACCACGGTTCGACCTTTGGGTGGCGCGGGCAGGTAGGTTGCCATGACCTCGCGGGGGTGGGCGCGACCGATCGCGCTCAGAAACAGGGCTTGAAGCAGATCTCGGGGATTCATGGTGAACACAGCGTTGAAGGGGGACTGCTCAATGCAACGGGAAGCTGCGATGGAACGGGTAGAGCCGCCGCGCGTTGTCGTCGGCCTGACCCGGGGAAACGAACGCCTCATCGGACCACCAGCAGCCCGCTTCCGCCTGGGGCTGGCCACTGCCCAACACCACCCTGTCCGGGGTATGGCGACACACCAGCCGGTTCATGGGGTGGAAGCCGTCGTCTGACTGGGAGCCGGTCAGCTTGAGGTAAACATTGCCCATGTCGAACCACCACAGAATGGTGGGCGCCGACGGTTCGTGGGCGTCGGGGCGGGACCTCGCAGGTGCGAGGCAAAACCTGCGATCCAGCCGGGCCAAGAACGGGGCAAGCCTGCCCACCAGGTCCCAGGGCATGTCCAGTTCGATGTGCCAGGTGCGAGGCAAAACATCGTGCAAACGCTGTACCTCGTCTTGAGCGCGAGCACGCGTGTCGGACGCCGTCAACCGGACCAGGGCACCACAGGTGCCGTGCGCCTGCAGGTGGTCAAAACCCAGGGACAGGTCGTGGCCGTTGATCAGTGCCACGCCGCAGGCTCCCTGGCCGAGACCCAGGCGCGACATCCATTCGTTCCTGGATCTCGGATCGGCGCCTTTCTGTACAAACACCACCCCGGAAGGCTTCCAGCGCCTGAGGTGCTGGTCCACACGGTCGGGATTCGTGAGACTGCAGACCTCCAGGTGGCAGTCGTAGTGCATGGCGAGACCGGGTTATGCCGCCACCAGATGCTTCGGCTGCCCGCTCACGAACGCTTCGATGTTGTCGATGAGCTGGTCGGCCAGGCCCTGGATGCCTTCGTCGCTCGCCCATGCCACATGCGGTGTGAGGATGAAGTCCGGGCGCTGGTTCAAGGCCATGAACGGGTGGTCGGGCGGCGGCGGCTCGACGCTGACCACGTCAAACCCTGCGCCTGAAATCTGCCCAGCAGTCAGCGCTGGCCCGACCGCAGACTCGTCGACCAGCCCACCCCGCGCCGTGTTGATGAGCAGGGGCTTGCGCCGCATCTTCGCAAACTCGGGCGCACCGATCATGTCCCGCGTTTCGTCGTTGAGCGGGCAGTGCAAGGTGATGATGTCCGACCGTTCCAACACATCGTCGAACAGTGTGTACAGGGTACCCATGGGCTTGTGACCCTTGAACCCTGAAAACAGCACCCGCATGCCCAGCGCTTTGCCCATCTCGGCCACGGACTGCCCCAGCACGCCATCGCCGATCACTCCGAGCGTGGACCCTGCCAGGTCGCGGATGGGGTGGTCGAAATAGCAGAACTGCCCCGACGCCTGCCAGCGGCCCGCCTTGACCGAGTCGCGGTAGGCACAGATGCTGCGGCGCAGGGCGAAGATGAGCGCAAAGGTGTGCTCGGGCACGGTGTGGACCGCGTAGTTGCGGATGTTGCTCACCGCAATGCCACGGGCGGCGCAGGCCTTGAGGTCCACGTTGTCCGTGCCCGTGGCTGCCACCGCCACCAGCTTCAGGCGGGGCGCCTGCCGCAGCATGTCCTGCGTCAGCTTCACCTTGTTGACGACCACGATGTCGGCCTCGGCGATGCGCGGCCCGACATCCTCGGGCTGCGTTCTGCCGTGGATCGTCAGCTGGTGCGCAAACCCGGGACTGCGCAGCACCGTCTGTGGCGAAATGGTTTCCCGGTCAAGAAATACGATGTTCATGGGGTGTGGGTCTGGTTCGAAGGTCAGTCCAGCGTGATGGCGGCCTTTTTGATCACCTGGCCCCAGAACTCCAGTTCCTTCTTCGTGTAGGCACCCAGCTGGACGGGCGTCATGACCTCGGTGGTCGTGCCCGAATCCTCGGCCTTCTTTTTGACATCCGGCTGCTGAAGGATCTTACTCACGGCCTGGTTCAGGGTCTGCACCACATCGGCCGGGGTACCCGCAGGCGCGTACAGCGCAAACCAGGAATCCAGCTTGAACTGCGGCAGGCCGGCTTCCGCCACCGTGGGCACATCTGGCAGGGAGGGCAAGCGCTTGTCGCTGGTCACCGCGAGGGGTTTCATCTTGCCCGCCTTGATCTGGCTTACCACCGATGCCGGCGTGGTGATGAACATGTCCACATTGCCGCCCAGCAGGTCCTGCACCGCCGGAGCGGCGCCCTTGTAGGGCACATGGGTCATCTCTGTCCCGGTTTGCTGCTGGAGCATTTCGGCCGCGATGTGCTGGATGGAGCCGTTGCCCGACGAGGCGTAGTTCAGCTTGCCCGGGTTGGCCTTTGCGAAAGTGATCAGCTCCTGCATGCTCTTGAAAGGCAGCGCCGTCTTGATCACCACCACCTGTGGCGCCCTGGTCATCATGGCCACCGGCTCGAAATCCTTGATCGGGTCCCAGCCGGCCTTCTTGAACAGGTGCGGGTTGCCGACCTGGTAGCCGCTGTAGGCGACGAGCAAGGTGTAGCCATCGGGCTTGGCGCGGGCCACGGCCTGGTTGCCAATGTTGCCGGCGCCACCGGCCTTGTTCTCCACGATCACCGGCTGACCCAGCGCCGTGGACAGCTGATCGGCCACTAGGCGGGCGGTGAAGTCGGTCGTGCCGCCCGGCGCGCTGGGCACCACCAGTGTGATCGGCTTGTCCGGGAACTTGCCTTGTGCATAGGTGGCGCCTGTCATGGCACACAACAGGGCCGAAGCGCCCAAGAGGGTAAGGTTGCGTCGTTTCATTTTTTTGTCTCCGGTGGGTGGTGGTTGGGGGAACTCAGGAAGGGTTTCGGGTGCTGTCGAGCCAGTGGCCCAGCGCTTGTGTCACGGCCACCGGTTGTTCGATGGTCGACAAGTGACCGCAGTCCTCGATCACGACCAGTCGGGAACCGGGGACGCACGCCGCCATGGCTTCGTGGTCGGCCAGGGGTGTCACCGGGTCCTGCCGGCCGCAGATCAGCAGCGTGGGAACGTCGACCCGTTTGAGGTCCTGGTGGGAGTCCGGGCGGGTCAGCATCGCGGTCTGCTGTTGGTACTGACCCCGGGCACCGACGCTGCGGGCCATGCTGCCCATCAGCTCCACCAGCGCGGCGTCTTGTGTGTGTGCCGGCAAAAGCCAGCGCGATGGCAGCACGGGAATGAGTGCCTCGATACCACCTTGCTGGACGGTGGCGATGTCGCGCAGCCGGCCGTCCCGGCGGGCCGGGTGGTCGGCCACCGCGGTGGTGTCGATGAGCACGAGGCGCTCCAGCCGGTGCAGAGCCTGTCGGATTAGCTCGAACGCCATGTACCCGCCCAGCGACAGCCCGATGAGCGTGAAGCGTTCGGGGGTGTGGGCCAGCAGGTGTTGCGCCATGGCCGCCATCGAGGTCTGCTCGCGGAAGACGAACACTTGGCAGTCGTGGGTCGCGCTCAACGCCTCGATCTGGTGGGCGTAGAGGCGCTCATCCGTCATGTGCGCGCAGGCGAACGCGAGAAAGGGTCGTGTGCTCATGCCGTCGTTCCTCAGGGGCCGGGCGGCCGTGTCAGGCCAGCTCCGAGATCTCGATGAGGTTCAGGTCCGGGTCGCGCACGTAGACGGAGCGGATCTTCTGGGTCGCGCCGGTACGCATCACGGGCCCTTCGACGATCGGCCACGGCGCTGCGTTGAGCCGCTCGACGACCTGTTCCAGCGGCACGCTGGCGATGAAGCACAGGTCCAGCGCACCCGGGACCGGCAGATGGGCCTTGGGCTCGAACTCCGCGCCTTGCACATGCAGGTTGATCTTCTGGTGTCCGAACTTGAAGGCCTGGCGTTCCACAGGGGGTGTGCCGCCGACGAAGGTCTCCAGCTGCATGCCCAGCACGCGGGTGTAGAAGTCGACGCAGGCCTCGCGGCGGGCGGTGGTGAGGACCAGGTGGTCGAGGTGGTGAATCATGCGAACTTGCTCCTGATGTCGGCAACGAAATCGGGTTCGGGGTGCAGGTCCAGGATGCGGCCGGCCTTGGCCACCTGGCCAGGCACCTCGTGGCCCACGATCTCTGGCAATTGCCGGGCAACCGACAGCAGGCGGGTCAGGTCGATGCCGGTCTCATAGCCCTCGGCCTGCAGCATGTGGATCGCGTCTTCGCTGCAGATGTTGCCGCTGGCGCCCGGGGCGTACGGGCAGCCGCCCAGGCCACCCAGCGATCCGTCGAAGCGGTCAATGCCCTGCTGGGCGGCCGCCAGCACATTGGCCAGCCCCATGCCGCGGGTGTTGTGGAAATGCAGGGTCAGCTGCAGGCCGGGGAAGCGCGCGCGCAGCGTCTCGCACAGCCGAGCCACCTGCGACGGATGGGCCATGCCGGTGGTGTCGCAGATGGTCAGGCCCCGAACGCCCAGTTCGGCGAAGCGATCGGACCAGGCGATGACCACGTCGGCCGGCACCACGCCCTCCATCGGACAACCGAAGCAGGCCGACAGCGACACGTTGATCGGCACCCGGCCATCGGCCAGCGCAATGACCTCCTTGAGCGCGGCGAAACTGCGCTCCCGCGGCATGCGCAGGTTGGCCAGGTTGTGCGTCTCCGAGGTCGACATCACGAGGTTGAACTCGTCCGCCTTCGATTCCAGGGCACGCTCGGCGCCCCGCACGTTGGGCACCAGCACGGTGTACTCGACGCCCGGCACCCGCTGGATGCGCCCCATCACCTCTTCGGCGTCGCGCAGCATCGGAATCGACTTGGCGGAGGTGAAGGACGTGACCTCGACCTTCGCGTAGCCGCACAGGCTGAGGGCATCGACCAGCGCCACCTTGCTGTCGGTGGGCACGAATTCGGGTTCGATCTGGAAGCCGTCGCGGGTGACGACATCGTTGAAGTAAATGCGTTGCATGTCAGCGTGTCTCCACAATGCCGCGGTCGATGAGTTGGCGAATCTGTTCGGGACTCAGGCCGATGTCGTTGAGCACCGACACCGTGTCCTGCCCCAGGCGCGGTGCCACCCGGTCACGCGCGCCCGGCGAGCGCGACAGCTTGGGCACAACACCAGGCACAGCCAGTTCGGTGCCGTCGTCCATGCGCACCTTCTCCAGCATGCCCCGGGCCTGGTAGTGGGGGTCTTTGGCGATGTCCTCCACCGTGTAGATGCGACCGGCGGGCACCGAGGCGGCATCCAGCGCGGCCATCACCTCGTCCACCGTGCGGTCCTTCGTCCACCCGCCGATGACCTGGTCCAGTTCGGCGACCCGGGCCACACGGCCGGCGTTGTCGGCCAGCGCCGGGTCGTTGGCCAGGTCCTCACGACCGATCAGCGCCATCAGTCGGCGGAAGATGCTGTCGCCGTTGCCGGCGATCAGCGCGTAGCCACCATCGCGACACAGGTAGGCGTTGGTGGGGGCGATGCCCGGCAGCGCCGATCCAGCAGGCCCGCGCACAACGCCGAACGCGCTGTATTCGGGCAGCAGGCTTTCCATGCAGTTGAAGACCGCTTCGTACAGCGCCACATCAATCACCTGGCCTTCACCCGTGGTGTGGCGGTGCTGCAGGGCCAGCAGGATGCCGATGACGCCGTGCAACGCAGCCAGCGTGTCGCCCAGGCTGATGCCCACGCGCACCGGCACACGGCCGGGCTCCGCCGTCAGGTGGCGCAGGCCGCCCATGGCCTCGGCCACGACGCCGAAGCCGGGGCGGTTGCGGTAGGGCCCGGTCTGCCCGTAACCGCTGATGCGCAGCACGATCAGGCGCGGGTTGATCGCCTGAAGCTCGTCCGGGCCCAGGCCCCAGCCTTCCATGGCACCGGGTCGGAAGTTCTCAATCAGCACATCCGACTCCGCCGCCAGGCGCCGGACGATGTCCTGCCCTTCCGGGGTGCGCAGGTCCAGCGCCAGCGAGCGCTTGCTGCGCGACTGCACCTGCCACCAGACGGAGGTGCCGTCCTTGAGCAGGCGCCATTTGCGCAGCGGGTCGCCCGCGCCCGGCGCCTCGATCTTGATCACGTCGGCGCCGAAGTCGGCCAGTGTCTTGCCGGCGAACGGACCCGCGATCAGCTGGCCCAGTTCCAGTACCTTCAGACCCGACAGCGGACCGGGCCGTGAAGGGCGCTTTGTCTCGGTGTGTTCTTGGTGTGTGTCCATGGCCGGCAGTGTCCGGCCGATGTCTCACACGGTCTATTTGAACTTGGCGAGGGAAGCCTTAGCGTTTTGCTTAGGGTCACACAGGAAATCCCGGATGGCGCGGATCGCAGGATCGGCGTCCGACCGGATAGCGATCTTGAGCTGGCGGTGCGACCAGTCGTCGCTCAAGGGCCGCCAGGCCAGCTTCATCGCCTTGATCACAGGTAGCGCCGCGCCCTTGGGCAAAGCCGCGATGCCCAGGCCCGAGGCCACCATGTGGCCGACCGCGTCGAAACTGCGTACCTGCATGCGCAGCTTGAACGGACGCCCGCAAGCGAGGGCGGCCTGTTGCTGCTTGATCAGCAGTGCCGCCCCCGCCGTCAGGCTGATCCACGGCTCGTCTAGGGTGTCCGCAAACGCAATGGGCGAGCGCCCCGCCAGCCTGTGGCCGGGCGGAATGATGAGCACCAGCTGGTCCTGGCGGAAGTTGCGCGCGTCCAGGCCCTGGTCGTCCGGACCTTCCACATAGGCGCCCACATCGGTTCGCCCGTCGCGCAGACTGGAGACCACGATTTCCGAAACCTGCTCATCCAGATCGACCTGGACATCGGGGTTGACCTGGGCGTACCGCGCCAGCAGCGGCGGCAGAAACTGGTTGATGGCCGCCGTGCTGGACGTCAGGCGGATGTGCCGCACCACGCCCTTGCGCAGATCGGACAGGTCTTCCATCAGCAGGTCCATCTCCTGCAGCAGCACCAGCCCGTGCTTCAGAAACGCCCGGCCCGCCGGCGTCGGGTGAAGTCCGCGGGAGTGGCGCTCGAACAGCGGTTCGCCGATGCTGGCCTCCAGATCGCGGATGCGGCGGCTGGCCGCCGGCAGCACCAGGTTGCAGTCGCGTGCCGCGGCGGTCAGACTGCCGCTCTGGGCACAGAGCACCGCCAGGCGGACAGAGACGAAGTCGAATCTTGCCAAGTTGTATGGATTCATGTTCATTGCCCTGCTGCTTCGGGCCAAGATCATGGCCTATGTTCATTTCAAGTCCTTTGAGAACCTGAAACATCCGGAAGTAGAGAATTCCCAGCAACGGAGCCCCCACACGAAGAGATCCAGATTCTGACCTGCTCACTCTGGACGTACCAATCAAAAGTAGAAGTCCGGGTTCAAGGGTACCCCCACTCAATTAACTGAAGTAGTCGACCACCGCGAGGGCGATAGATCCAGCCGATACGCGGCGAGCCTCTCAGTCGAGTTGCCGGTTCCGAGGGTGAAGCAGCCATTCAGGGCAGGCAGCGTTCAACGACTGGTGTTGGGGATTGCAGCCGCTCAGGCATTGAACCGTGAATGACTCTGATCAGCCTTGGGACTAAACCGCTCGCGCGGTAGTCTCCGAGCCTGGATGGTTGGTTGACGGCGTGGGCACACGTGCCGATGTTGTGAGCCGAGGCAATTGGCCTCGTTCACGACAGGAGCACCATCATGAACGCACCCCATCCGACGGTTTCGCCGTTGCGCCAGCGCATGCTCGAAGACATGCGGATGCGCAGGCTTGCACCGAAGACCCAGACTGCCTACATCCGTGCCGTGCGCCGGTTCTCCGCCTATCTGCACCGGCCGCCGGATACCGCCACCGTGGAGGACCTGCGCAACTTCCAGCTTCACCTAGTTGACGAAGGTACCTCACCCACGACCCTCAACGCCACGATCACCGGGCTGAAGTTCTTCTGCGAGATCACCCTGGATCGCTCGGAGTTGACGGCCAAGATGCAGCCCGTTCATCTGCCCCACACTTTGCCGGTGGTGCTCAGCCGCGAGGAAGTGGCTCGCCTGATTGCCGCAACTGGAAACCTCAAGCACCAGACCGCACTGTCCCTGGCCTACGGCACAGGTCTGCGTGCCAGCGAAGTCGTGTCTCTGAAGGTCAGCGATATCGACAGTCAACGCATGACGCTGCGCGTGGAACAGGGCAAGGGCAGCAAAGACCGCTACGCCATGCTCTCGCCAATCTTGCTGGAGCGCCTTCGGGTCTGGTGGCGTGTAGCCCGAGCGCAAGGCAAGATGCTCGATGGTGGCTGGCTGTTCCCAGGCTTGAACCCGATCGAACCTCTGACCACCCGCCAGCTCAACCGCGCCATTCACATGGCGGCTGACGCCGCGAACATCGACAAACGCGTGTCCATGCATACCCTGCGCCACAGCTTTGCCACCCATCTGTTGGAGCAAAAGGTGGACATCCGGGTGATCCAGGTCCTGCTCGGGCACAAGAAGCTGGAGACGACGGCCATGTACGCGCAGGTAGCCACCGACGTCCTGCGTGAGGTGGTCAGCCCGCTGAAGCAGCTGAGCACCGCGTAGGCCCACCATGGGCACCGCTGCCCTGGAGGTGGCGGACATCTTCCGCACCCACGGGCCGGCCTGGCGGCAAGCCCAGCGCTCCCACCTGAGCCTGGGTCAGCTTCAGGTCATGACAGCCATCGAGCAGTGCCGCAGCGCGGCACTGGGGGGACATGTGCTGCGCTGTGAAGACTGCCAGCGCCTGCAGATCGCCTACAACTCGTGCCGCAACCGGCACTGCCCCAAGTGCCAGGCCAGTGCTGCACAGCGCTGGTTGGATGAGCGCCAGGCAGACCTGCTGCCCGTGGACTACTTCCATGTGGTCTTCACGCTGCCCGCCCCCATCAGCGAGATCGCGTACTGGAATAAGGCCGTCGTCTACGGCCTGCTGTTTGAGGTGGCGGCCCAGACGCTGCGCACCATCGCCGCCGACCCCCGGCACCTGGGCGCGCAGATCGGTTCCACCCTGGTGTTGCACACCTGGGGTTCGGCACTCACGCACCACCCGCACGTGCACGGCATCGTGCCCGGCGGCGGGCTCTCGCTGGACGGCCAGCGTTGGGTGGCTTGCCGACCGGGCTTCTTCCTGCCGGTGCGCGTGCTCTCGCGCCTGTTCAGGCGGCTCTTCCTGGAAGCACTGGAACAGGAGCACCGCGCAGGTACGTTGCAGTTCTTCTCGCAACACACCGCGCTGGCAGATCCGAAGGCCTTTGCTCAATGGCTCGCGCCGCTGCGACGGTGTGAATGGGTGGTTTATGCCAAGAAGCCGTTTGCGGGGCCTCCGGCAGTACTGGCCTACCTCTCGCGCTACACGCACCGGGTGGCGATCTCCAACTCGCGCCTGGTGGCGCACGACGAGCGCGGGGTGACGTTCCGCTGGAAAGACTACCGAGACAAGGGCCGAGGCCAAGGCAAAACACGCCACAAGACGATGACGCTCTCGCCCGAGGAGTTCATGCGCCGCTTCCTGCTGCACGTGCTACCAGGCGGGTTCCACCGGATCCGGCACTACGGGCTGCTGGCCAACAACCATCGGCGAGAGTGCATTGAGCGGGCTCGCCAGCTGCTTGTGCCTGAGGCACCTGGCGGGCAGATCGAGAGGATCCTGTGTGGTGTTGCGGAGCCGGTCCGCCCGAACTTCGTGTGCGTTCACTGCGGCGCGGCGATGATCATCGTCGAGACGTTCGCACGCGGGCAGTCCATTTGCACACCTCACCAGCGAGGACCACCATGACCGCGTTGGCATGCGTGGCCTTGTTGGTGTCTGGAGCGGGCTCACCGCAGCTCGTCGGGGACAGCTGCGCCCGATCTAGAAATCGACGGTGTTGCCCCTGCGAGAACTGCTGCAACTGTTCATCTGAGCCCGTGCTGCACACCCCAGTGAAGCCTTCGAGCCTGGATCAGGCGGCGCAATTGCCACCGACCAGAACGCGGAACTCCGTCAAATCCCCATAGCTGCCAGCTGGTACGCCCAGATTGGTGCTCCCCTCGGTTTCCTCCCTAGAGGCTTGTACGACGCCCACCCTGGTGGTCAGCGTGTGTCGTCGGCTCGCCAGCACGGGAGGGCGTCCTACAACCCTTAACTCGAGCGGGTTCTGACCGGCGATAGGCCAGTCTGTAGCGGCTGCAGTGGGTCAGTCCTAGCGACCACCGCGCGCTCAACCAGTCGATAGGCTGGGCGCCATGACGCAAGCCAATCACAAGACCCGTTTGCGCCACAGCACTGCGCCGAACTCAAGCAAGACATCCTGGCCGATGTGCGCTCGGTCTGGCGCCTTCTTGGCCGCCTCAGCTACCGAGGTCCGGTCTGCCTCTCGCAGTACCGCAATCATCTGCTCGTCTGTGAGTCGGCCTTTTCTCATGGGCTCCTCGCAGATTGGGAAGCAATTCGCCGTGATGGTGTCCACGCCGGGGCGCGCGCTCGAGACCGCGGGCCGCGGCCCGCGGCCCGCGTTGCGCAGTCTATGCGCCGTAGGCTGCCAAGAAGACCCGTACGGCCTCGCGCAGTAGGGCTTTGTTTTCCCGTTCATCCGGCTTCTCCAGCATCAGCAGGCCGCGAAAGTGCGCCGCACCCAGAAACATCGACAGGAACAGGTCCGCTGCCTGAATCGGGTTCCGCACCTTCAGCGTGCCTGCCGAGTGGGCCCGGCGCAGGTAGGACGCCAGCTCTGCGTTAAAGCGCTCGGGGCCGTCCTTGTAGAACGCACGGCAGACCTCCGGCTGCGACCCTGCGACGCCATACACAGAGCGCATCGTGCCCAGGGCGTCGTCGCCGCGCGTCAAGTCGAGAAACCGGGCCCCAATCGCTAGAAGCACCTTCTCCGGCTGGTCGGGGTCCAGTGCCTCGACACCGGGGACGCCGGTCACCGTCGTCGCCGTCCTGTCGTGCACGACCGCCTGGAACAGCCCCTCCTTGGAGCCGAAGTTGCTGTACACGGTCATCTTGGACACACCGGCATCAGCGGCAATGGCATCCACGCTGGCACGCTCCAGGCCATGCGCGTTGAAGTGCTTTTGCGCGGCCTCCAGGATGCGCCGGACGCGCTCGGGATCGCGCGGCCGTCCGCGTTGGGGCTTTTTTGGGGGGGGGGACTGAGGGAGTGTGCATGGGTTTATTTAATGGACTTGACAGTTCATTATATGGATCGTACATTGTTGTACTTGTTAGTCCAGTAATCAACCAAAACGGAGCCCATCACCATGAATGACGTCATCATCATCGGCGGCAGCTTTGCCGGCCTCGCCGCTGCCCTGCAGCTCGGCCGTGCCGGTCGCAAGGTCACGGTTCTCGATACCGGCCTGCCGCGCAATCGCTTCGCCGGTCACTCGCATGGCGTGCTTGGCCACGATCACAAGCCACCACAGGACATTTTGGCCGCGGCGCGCCAGCAGCTGGCGCGCTATCCCGCGATTAGGTTGGTCGCCACCCGGGCAGACAACATCTCGGGTGCCATTGACGACTTCTCCGTCTTCACCAGCGATGGCGAAACCCTCAAGGCGCGTCGCCTGATCCTGAGCTATGGCGTCGTCGACCAGATGCCCAATGTTCCGGGCTTCGCAGATAGCTGGGGCACGTCCATCGTGCCATGCCCCTACTGCGATGGCTTTGAAGTCGCCGGGCAGCATTGGGGCGTCGTCTGGTCCGGGCCGCAGTCGCACCAGTCCGTCCGGCTGTTCCGCGATTGGACCGACAAGTTGACTGTCTTCGCCGATGGTCATGACATTGCGCCCGAACTCCAGGCCGATCTGGCGCTCCGCAAGATACCCGTTGTGGACGGCCGAATCGTCGAGATCGCGCATCACACCGGCCATATCGAAACCGTCAATCTCGATACCGGCCGCCATGTCGCGGTCGACATCCTGTTCGCCCAGCCGCGCAACAAGCCGTCCGCAAGCCTGCATGAATCGCTGGGCCTCGCCACGGTGGATACGCCCACCGGCATTGTCCTCAAGGTCGACGAGCGCCGCCAAACCAGCATTCCTGGCATTTACGCCGCTGGCGACCTGGCCACGCCCTTCCTGCCCTCGGTCACGCAGTCAACATGGCAGGGCGCGATGGCGGGCATCTTTGCCCAGCAATCGATGCTGGCTTGATAGCGCAGATCCCGTCCCCGATTGCATCGTCGTTTTGGCTGCGCCTCGGCTTCCCATTGCCTCCATCAAACGCCAGCAGGTTCAGAGCGAATCAAAGCAAGGATATGACTTGACAGCGAAAAATGCCAATCAGAACGCCGACTGGGATGATCAGAGCGGGCAGCTCTGGGTCGCAAACCAGACCCGGCTCGACGCCGTGGCGTCGGTGTTCGGCGAGGCCGCGATCGAAGCCGCCGCGCCAGCGACGGGTGAGCGCGTGCTGGACGTCGGCTGCGGCGCTGGCGCGTCGAGTCTGGCACTGGCCGCCCGCGTGGGCCCAGGGGGACAAGTGCTGGGCGTGGACATATCTGAACCATTGATCGGCCGAGCGCGCGAGCTTGCGCCACAGGAAACGTCGGTGCTGTTCGAGGTGGCCGACGCCAGCAGCGCTGATCTGCCCGAGGGCGTGTTCGACATCCTGTTCTCGCGCTTCGGAGTGATGTTCTTCGACGATCCAACGGGGGCGTTCGCACATATGCGACGCGCCCTCAAGCCAGGCGGGCGGGTCGCGTTCGTCTGCTGGCGCGGAGCGGACGAGAACGATTGGATGCGGCTGCCGATGAGTGCGCTCAAGGGCCTTGTCCGGCAGAGCGCGGCGCGCGAACCTGAAGCGCCCGGCCCATTTTCGTTTGGCGACCACGGACGGGTGTCGCACATCCTGGCGGCAGCCGGCTTTACCGATATCACCATCGAGCCCTTCGATGCTTCCGTACCGTTCGGCACAGGAAAGACGCGAGACGCTGCGATCGACGACGCAGTGAGGATGGCGCTCGAGGTCGGCCCGCTGTCGCGCGCACTCTCTGATCTGCCCGACGACATCCGCGCCCGCGCCTCGGCTGCGACACGTGCCGCGTTCGCTGACCTTCCCGGACAGCGGTCGGTGTTGATCAACGGCGCGGCGTGGATCGTCACGGCACGCAATCCGTTCAGGCGTGCCTCCTTACACAACTGATCTCCCTCACTCCCCATCTTTCAAACAAAGGAACTGCCATGTCAAACTCAAAAGTTGTCGTTGTCACAGGCGTGTCGTCAGGCATCGGGCGCGCCGCCGCCATCCGGCTCGCTGAAAAGGGCTGCCGGGTCTTCGGCACCGTGCGCAACCCGGCCAAGGCGCAAGCCATACCCGGTGTGACGCTTATTGAAATGGATGTTCGTGACGAAGCTTCCATTGATCGTGGCATCCAGAACATCATTGCGCAAGCCCAGCGCATCGACGTACTGGTCAACAGCGCGGGCGTGACCTTGCTGGGCGCGACGGAGGAAACGTCGATTGCCGAAGCCCAGACACTGTTCGACACCAACCTCTTCGGCGTCTTGCGCACGACGAAGGCCGTGCTGCCACACATGCGCAAGCAGCGATCCGGTCGCATCGTCAATGTCAGCTCGGTGGTGGGCTTTCTATGTTCGCCGTACATGGCGCTGTATTCGGCCTCCAAGTACGCGGTGGAAGGGCTGTCCGAGTCCCTGGACCATGAAGTGCGCCAATTCGGCATCCGCGTATCGCTGGTTGAGCCCTCTTTCACCAAAACCAACCTCGATCTCAACGCACCCCAGACTGCTGCTCGAATCCCCGACTACAGCAAAGAGCTTGCCATCGTCACCAAAGCCGTCCAGAACAATGTGCAGAAGGCGCCCTCGCCCGAAGGTGTCGTGACGACGATGGTCAACGCGGCATTGGGCCCCTGGCAGATGCGCCATACGCCCAAGGGCGAAGCGTCTCTCCTGGCCAAGCTGCGCCGTTTCATGCCGGCAGGACCGGTTGAGAAGGGCCTGCGCAAGACATTCGGACTGGCCTGAAATCACAAGTGTTCACCGCCGGGTGCTAGATCTCATCGTGTAGTGATATGAGCGCGCTTGAACTGAAGGTTCCTCCCCCCATTGTGGCGCTGGTCCTGGCGCTTCTCATGTGGCTGACGCCAGCCTACGCGGGCCTTGTGCAGATACCCCTGATGGCCCGTGTGCTCTGGGCCGTCCTGTTGGTGTGCATTGGACAAGGTATCGCCATCGCCGGAATGCTTGCATTTCGGCGCGCCAAGACCACTGTGAACCCGGTCAAGGCAAGCCAGGCGTCCTCGTTGGTCGTCCAAGGCGTTTACCGGTACACGCGCAACCCCATGTATGTCGGGCTCTTGCTGGCCCTGTTGGCATGGGCAGTGTTTCTGGCGAATCCGTTTTCTCTCTCATGGGTGGTCTTGTTCGTGCTCTACATCACCCGGTTCCAGATCATTCCGGAGGAACGGGTGTTGACTTCTCTTTTTGGCGCTGAGTACGAGGCCTACAAGGGGAGAGTACGCAGATGGGTATGAAGCCTCACGGGCTTCAGGCGCTTTGCCCTTGAGGAAGTTCTGCGACTGCAAGGCCCAGTTCGCATCCGTCACCGCGTACCTGTTCGCTGCTCGTTTCCAGCACCTTGCTTGACTGCCTGCATGCGGTGTCTCCTCTTCGCCATTGGCCTTATTTTATGTACTTGCAAGTCCATGAATTTTACGTACAATTAATGGACCACGGAGTACACCAAATGAAAACCTCTCCTCTGACACCTACTGCGGTGGCCGCTTTGTCGGTGTTGATCCTGACCGGATGTTCCACACCAGCGCCTCAGGCGCTCTCCCCGTCAGTGCCGCTAGCGGTTAGCTATTCGAACGAACAGCTTGCCGCTTCAGTCCCATCCGATCTCAACGATCGATGGTGGGACGGCTTCGGCGACGCCACGCTGACGCGGCTCGTGAACGAGGCCTTGTCCGCCAACCACGACGTGACCATCGCTTTGCAGCGCGTCGGGCAGGCGCGCGCAGGCGCCGAAGCGCAGGCTTCTCGGCTGTGGCCCACGCTGAGCCTGCAAGCTGCCGCATCGCGCAGCCAGAGCGGGGCTCCTGAACCGGTCAAGCAGGGCATGCCCGACACGCGTGCGCTGCGCGCGGGGCTGGACCTCGCCTGGGAGATTGACCTGGCCGGTGGCGTGCGGGCAGCGCGGGATGCGGCGCAGGCCGATGCGTCTGCCGCGGTTGCGGGCGTCCACGGGGCCCGCCTGCTGGTGGCCAGCGAGGTGGCTCGGCAGTACTTCGTGCTGCGCAGCGCCGAGGAGCGGCTGCGCATCGTGCAGGCCCTGGTAGCCGCCCAGCGCCAGACCGCGGTTCGGGTGGAGAGCCGCTGGCGTGAAGGCCAGGCGAGCGCCTTCGATCTGGACCGGGCGCGCGCCGAGGCGGATGCGCTGGACGCCCAGCTGCCTGCGCTGCGCATGCTGGTCGGCACCACGCACACGGCGCTGGCGGTGCTGCTGGGCCGCAACCCGTCGACCCCTGTGGTCGGCGCGGACAGCGCCTTTGCATGGCCGAAGGCGCGGGCCATCGCTACGGGCCAGCCCAGCGAACTGCTGAGGCGCCGGCCCGATCTCGCCGCCGCAGAGGCCCGCGTTGCCGCCGAAGCACTGCGCAGCGCCGAAGCCCGCGCGCAGTGGTGGCCCAAGCTGTTCCTGAGTGCACTGGTGGGTCGACAGGACCTGCGGCTGAACGCGCTGGACCTGGCGCCGGTGCACTTCTCCAACGTGGCGCTGGCCCTGGCGGCGCCGATCTTCAACGCCGGGCGCATCGATGCCGGCATCCAGGCGCAGTCGGCGCGGGCCGACGAGGCCTTGCTGGCCTGGCAGAAGTCGGTGCTGGTGGCGGTGCAGGAGGTCGAGAACAGCCTGCTCGTGCGCTCGCAGGAAGCCGAGCGCCACGCCGCGCTCGCGCTCACCGTCGAACACCGTCGCCGCTCGCTGCAGCGCGCTGAGTCGCTGCAGCGCGAAGGACAGATCGACCTGCTCGTGCTGCTGGACGTGCAGCGCTCCGTGCTGGCCAGCGAACTTGCCCTGTCGGACAGCCGCCTGCAGCAGGCTCTGGCCGACGTGCAGCTTTTCAAGGCCCTGGGCGGGGGCTTCTCCCTGGCCCAGGCCGATGCCACCCGAACACCCATTGCCGCAAGGACTCCCCAGTGAATCGCATCCTCACCACCCTCTCGCTCTCCAGCCTGGCCACCGCGAGCCTGTGGCTCGCCGGTTGCAGCGAACCGCCGGTGCCCCCGGCAGCCGTCCGGCCGGTTTTCGTGACCACCGTCCAACCGGCCCCCGCGGTCCAGACCCGCAGCTTCACGTCGACCGTCCGCGCACGCATCGAAAGCGACCTGGCCTTTCGCACCGGCGGCAAGGTGGTCGAGCGGCTCGTCGAGATCGGCGACGCCGTGAAGGCCGGCCAGGTGCTGGCGCGGCTGGACCCGGCCGATTACCGGCTGGCCGTCCAGGCCGCCGCCGACCAGGTGCAGGCGGCCACGGTCGATGCCCAGCAGGCGGCGTCCGACGAGGCTCGATTCGGTCGCCTCCTGGCCGACGGCTCGGTGGGTGCCGCCGACCATGAACGCCAGAAGGCCCGCGCCGACGCCGCCGCAGCACGGCTGGACCAGGCCAGTCGACAGCTGGAGCTGGCGCGCAACCGCGAGGGCTATGCCGCACTGGTGGCGCCTTATGCCGGCGTCGTCACCGCGATCCGCTTTGAACGGGGCCAGGTGGTGCCCGAGGGCCAACCGGTGCTCTCGTTGGCGCGCGATGGCGACAGGGAAGTGGTGGTCGACCTGCCCGAAGACTGGGTGGGCCGCGCTCGCAAGCTCACGGCCACTGCCGCTCCTTGGACCGACACGAAGACCTCGCTGCGGCTCGTGCTGCGAGAACTGTCACCGCAGGCCAGCGCCCAAGGCCGAACCTACCGTGCGCGCTACTCGGCCACGCCCGAATCGCGCGCACAGGTGTCGGCGCTACCACTGGGCAGCACGGTGCAGCTGACGCTGGCTGCGCCCCAGGCTGGGCCAGCCTCCGTCCAGCTGCCGGTCAGCGCGCTGGTCAAGGGCAGCGGCCCCGAGGGCGTCTGGACCCTGAACGCACAAGGGTCCGGACTGGTGTTCACACCGGTCCAGGTGGTCGCCATCGACGACTCCACGGTGCGGGTCACTGGCCTGACCGAGGGCAGCCGCGTGGTCAGCGTCGGCGCCCAGAAGCTGGACGCCGGCATTCCCGTGCGAGCCATCGAGCGGTCCACCGAAGCCGCCACGACCGAGACCCCCAAGAGCCGCTCATGAAACGCTTCAATCTCTCCGAATGGGCGGTCACGCACCAGCCCATGGTGCTGTTCCTCATCATCCTGACGCTGGTCGTTGGTCTGTTTTCGTTCAGCCGCCTCGGGCGCCTGGAAGATCCGACCTTCGAGGTGCCGCAGATGACGGCCATCGTGGTGTGGCCCGGCGCCACCGCACAGGACGTGCAGGACCAGGTGCTCAACCGCATCGAGCGCAAGCTGCAGGAGTTGGACCAGTTCGACTACGTGCGCAGCTTCGCGCGCCAGGGCTACGGCGGCATCACGCTGTGGATGAAGGGCGGCAGCAGCAAGGCCGAGCTCGACGAGGCCTGGTACCAGGTGCGCAAGAAGATCGGCGACGTGCGCCAGGAGCTTCCCGAAGGCGTGCGCGGCCCGTTCTTCAACGACGAGTACAGCGACCGCTACAGCGTGCTGTATGCGCTGAGCGCGCCCGAGCTCTCGATGGCCGAGCTGCTGACGGTCACAGAAGACGTGAAGCGCCGCCTGCAGGGCGTGCCGGGTGCCGGCAAGGTCGACGTGCTGGGCAAGCAGGCCGAGCGCGTCTACGTGGAGGTGTCCACGCAGCGGCTGGCGGCGCTGGGCATCCCGCCTTCGGCCGTGTTCGACGCGCTGGCGCGCCAGAACCTGGTGACGCCGGCCGGCTCCGCCGACACCCCGCATGACCGGGTGCAGGTGCGCGTGGACGGCCGCTTCAACGGTGTGCAGGATGTCTCCGGCGTGGCGCTGGACGTGGGCGGTCAGTTGCTGCGACTGGGCGACGTGGCCAGCGTGCACAGCGGCTACGAAGACCCGCCCAGCCTGACCATCCGCCACAACGGCGTGCCTGTGCTCGCCATCGGCGTGTCGATGAAAGCCAACGGCAACGTCACCGAGTTCGGCCAGGCCATGGACGCGCGCATGGCGCAGATCCGCCAGGAGCTGCCGGCCGGCGTGGAGATCGAGCAGTACGCCGACCAGCCGCGCGTGGTGGCCGATTCGATCTGGGAGTTCGAGCGCGCCTTCCTCGAAGCGCTGGCCATCGTGCTGGCGGTCTCGTTCCTGTTCCTGGGCTGGCGCACCGGCATCGTGGTGGCGGCGTCGGTGCCGCTGGTGCTGGGCCTGGTCGCGGCCGTGATGTACGCCGCCGGCTGGAACCTGGACCGCATCTCTCTGGGTGCGCTGATCATTGCGCTCGGCCTGCTGGTCGACGACGCGATCATCGCGGTGGAGATGATGGTGGTGAAGCTGGAACAAGGCGTGGACCGCCTGCAGGCCGCCACCTACGCCTACACCTCGACCGCGTTCCCGATGCTGACCGGCACGCTGGTCACCGCCGCGGGCTTCATGCCGGTGGGCTTCGCCAAGTCCATCGCCGGCCAGTACGCCGGCGGCATCTTCTGGGTGGTGGGCGTGGCCCTCATCCTGTCGTGGCTGGTGGCCGTGGTCTTCACGCCCTACCTGGGCGTGAAGCTGTTGCCCAAGACCCTGGGCCACGGCGCACACCACGATGTCTACGACCGCCCGGTCTACCACCGGCTGCGCCGCGTGGTCGACTGGGCGGTTCAGCGCCGCTTCGTGGTGCTGGCGCTGACGGTGGCGCTGCTGGGCGCCGCCGGTGCCGGCATGACGAAGGTGCAGCAGCAGTTCTTCCCGACTGCGGCGCGCCCGGAACTGCTGGTCGAGCTGCGCCTGCGCGAAGGCGCCTCGTTCGCGGCCACCGAGCAGCAGGTGAAGCGCCTGGAGGCGGTCCTGAAGCAGGACCCGGAGGTCGAGTTCTTCACCGCCTACACCGGAGCCGGCACGCCGATCTTCTACCTGTCGATCCAGCCCGAACTGCCCAACCCCGGTTTCGCGCAGTTTGTGGTCAAGACGGCGGGCATCGAGCAGCGCGAGCGGGTGCGTACCCGCCTGATGGCGCTGTTCGACCAGGACGAAGCGCTGCCCGACGTCAAGGCGCGGGTCACGCGGCTGGAGTTCGGCCCGCCCGTGGGCTTCCCTGTGCAGTTCCGCGTTGTCGGGCCGGACAAGGCCGTGGTGCGCGACATCGCCTACCGGGTGCGCGACGTTGTGCGCCAGAGCCCGCTGGTGCGCGACACGCAGTTGGACTGGAACGAGCAGGTGCGCTCGGTCCAGGTGCAGGTCGACCAGGACAAGGCCCGCCAGCTCGGGCTCACCAGCGCCGACATCCAGGGCCTGGTGCAGACCACGCTGGACGGTGCGCCGGTCACGCAGATCCGGCGCGGCGAAGAACTGATCGACGTGGTCGTGCGGGCCACGCCCGAAGAGCGCAAAAGCATCGGGCAGATCGGCGATTTGCAGGTCTTCTCACGCAGTGGTGTGTCCATTCCGCTGTCGCAGATCACCCGCATCGAGCCGAGCTATGAGGAGCCGGTGCTGTGGCGGCGCAACCGCGACATGGCGCTCACCGTGCGCAGCGACCTCGCGGACGGTGTGCAGGGGCCCTATGCCACGGAGCAGATCCGACCCTCGCTCCAGCCGATCGTGGACAGCCTGCCCGCCGGCTACCGCATTGAAGAAGGTGGCGCCATCGAGGAAAGCGACAAGGCCAACGCTGCTCTGTTCGCGGTGTTCCCGGCCATGTTCGCCGTGATGCTGACGCTGCTGATGATCCAGCTGCAGAGCTTCTCGCGCCTCGCCATGGTGTTCATGACCGGGCCGCTGGCGATCATCGGCGTCGTGCCTGCGCTCCTGATCTTCCAGGCGCCGTTCGGCTTCGTCGCGCTGCTGGGCGTGATCGCGCTGGGCGGGATGATCATGCGCAACTCGATCATTCTGGTCGACCAGATCGACCAGGACATCGCCCGCGGCGTGGCGCCGTGGACGGCCATCGTCGATGCCACGGTGCGGCGCTCGCGCCCGGTCGTGCTGACGGCCGCCGCGGCGGTGCTGGCCATGATCCCGCTCACGCGCAGCGTGTTCTGGGGGCCGATGGCGATCTCGATCATGGGCGGGCTGGTGGTGGCCACGGCGCTGACGCTGGTCTTCGTGCCGGCCCTCTATTCCGCCTGGTTCCGCGTGCGGCGTGACAGCGCAGCGCCAGAGGCCGTGGCCTCCGGGATGAGGCTGGCATGAAGCTTGAGGGAGCCGTCGCACTGGTCTTCGGAGCCGACAGTGCCTTGGGCGCAGCGGTCGTGCGGGGACTGTTCGCAAGGGGTGTGGCCAAGGTCTACGCAGACGCACCTTTGGAAAGCTGCGAAATTTCGTTGTCCCGCTCGGTCCCCTTGTTCGTGGACATCGGCAAGCAGGCGCGTGCCGCAACGCTCGCGCGAGACCTGACCGACGTCACCCTGCTCGTCAATTGCCTAGTGGCCGAGCACAGTATCGCATCTCCACACGAAGGCTCGGACCAGCCGGCGCTGCATCCGCAAGGGCCGACCGTGGGCCGCACCCTGAAGCTGATCGATGCGGTCGCGCCAGTGCTTGCGGCCAACGGCGGGGGTGCGATTGTCAACGTCATGAGCGTGCTCCACGCCGATCAGCTCTCGGCCACCAAGGCGCCCACAAACGCGCGACCCCTAGCGGAATGGATGCTGGCCGACGGTCTGCAGGGTCGGCTGGCGGCGCAAAGGACGCAACTGCTGTTTTTCGGCGCGCAACTCGTCGTCGGTGCTGGAGAACAGATGCTCGACGATCAGCGAGCGCTGGCAGCGCACATCGCCACAAGGATGCTTCATCAGCTTGATGCCGGTGATGGGCACGACAGAATCGGCTTCGCGCGTTACAGATGAGGAAACACGGGCGCCCCTTTGGCTCGCCGCGCTGCGCTGACGGCGGTCAGGATCTTCAAGCCGCCACAAACGCACCGTGCAGGCCCAGCGGCAGCGAATGCGGCAGGGTGGCCTGCGCCAACGGGCCGTCGTGCAGGTCGTCAGCGGCGAAGCAGGACAGCAACGTGTTCTTCTGCGCCAGGTCGTGCGCGGTGCCGACCAGCCAGCCCGGGCTTGAACCGTCGGGCACGAAAAGGTGCTCTTCCACTATGGTCTGCGGACCGGGGCAGTAACGCCGCGAAACGCCGGTCTCCATATCGGTGGCCGCAATTTGATCAGGCCGCGCGCTGACAAGGGCCAAGGGGTGTATTTGGTCCAGGCGGCGCTCATCGCCGAAGAGCTAAACGTGGCCTGGGGCCAATTCAAGGTCGACCCCGGGCCGCCCAGCGTCTCTTGTTCCAACAGCGTGTTGATGGGCGACATGGTCTTTCCCACCGCCGCCACCAGCGAGACCTTCATGACCACACTGGGCGTAGCATGGGCGGCGTGATTGGCAAGGTGCTGTGCATGCGGCTGACTGGCGGCTCGAACACTGTCCCCGACGCGTTCGACAAGCTGCGACTGGCCGGTGCCGTCGCGCGGCAGATGCTGGTGGCGACCGCGGCCCAAAAGACGAACGTCGCCGCAGCGTAGCTCAGGACCGCTTTGGCAGTGGAGTTCACCCCGCCACCAGCTGCGCAAGCTGAACCTGGCGTGAAGGCTGATTCACTGAAATCCCAACCAGGTGGCTTGCGCTTCTTGGACTTGACGACTTTGCCAGCATGTAGCCCGCGACCGTGCCCAATACCTCAATGCCGGCCTTTGCCAGAACACGAGAACCCGATCACACTGGGCGTCCGCTTCTCGGAAGTCTGTATCGATTTCCGCATGTCAGCTCAGGGGCGGAAGGTGTAGTCCGACCTATGCATCTGAGCGGCAGCAACCAGCCTTCAAGCGACCTTCGGTTTTTCAAGTTCGGCTGTGCAGCGACTCCGGTCCAATGACTAGCTGCAGCAAACGTCCGCACTGAGCAGGAAAGCCATCACCCAAGACCGTCCAAGCGCATTGCTGTGTCCTGCGTCCCTATGCACGTGCCGCTCCCTGATAGCCGGATATTCGCGGCGAAGTGGGCCTTCAGGCGCCCGCTTTGACCTCATACACAATAAGATACAAACAACGCGAAGCTAGCCATCCGGCAGCTTGCTGGGAGGCTCCGTCGTGCAAGTTCTGAGTTTCAAGACCAATGGTCAGTGGCTGGCAGTCGTACCGCAACTTCCGCCCATCCCTGGAGCCGCACAACCGGCTGCACCTGCTTCTGAAGACCCTGCGACGGCTGAAGCCAAGCGAGCGCTGTCCGACGTCATGCGCTGCAGCAACCTCGTTGTGCTTGCCGGCTTGGGTACATCGCTTTGTGTGCAGCCGGCCGTCGCCAACGGCCCGAAGGCGCCGACCATGTGGGACCTCTGGCAGCAGATTGGCGCGCGGCAAGTCGCGGCGGCGGCTGCGGCAATTCCAGTCGGCCCGAACTTCCAGCAGCTCCTTACTTTGGTAGGGCATCCTGCCGCAAAAACCGACATTGAGGCACTGATGTCACGCTGCCGGCTCGCCGAGTCGTTCCTGACCGGTGCCCAGAAAGATGAAGTGACGAAGTTCGTCGCCCTTGCCGAGGCGCACATCATTGCCGCCACCAACTTCCTGGAGCACAACCACCCATTGCCAGTCCACACCGAATTTCTACGGCGCGCGGCACGTCGCCCGCAGCGCAAGTCGCGGATGAAGGTGTTCACAACCAACTACGACCGTTGCTATGAAGAGGCCGGCCGCCAAGGCCGCTACGTCGTGGTGGACGGTTTTTCGCACACAGTTCCACCGACTTTCGATGCGATCCACTTCAGCTACGAGACAGTTCGGCGCCTGGGTGACAGCGAGTCTTTTGACCCGATTCCGAACTGCTTCCACCTGTACAAGCTCCACGGTTCAGTGGATTGGCAGCGGCAGGAGCCCTCGGGCGAAATCATGAAGTGGGTGACAGGTGGCAAGCCGGTATTGATTTACCCGCGGAACTCGAAGTACGAGCTGGCGTTCGAGCAGCCCTACCTTGAGATGATAGGGGCGTTCCAGACGGCGGTGCGAGAACCGGATACCGGGCTGCTCGTTGTGGGCTTCGGCTTCAATGACAACCATCTGGCCGAGCCCATCATGTCCGCCATCCGTTCCAACCTGTCCATGAAGATCGTGGTGGTGAGCCCGGGCCTGGCCCCCTGGAACAACGGAGTGGTCAACGGGCCTGGCGAGTGCGAGAACAACAAGTATCTGGGCCAGCTGAAGAGTCTTGCCGTCGCCGGCGACGCACGGATCACGCTGCTCAACTGCGGATTTGAGCAGATGGTGCCGTTCGTGCCTGACCTCGCGGCCGAAACCGACCTCGAGCGCCATGTCGCTCGGCTGCGCAACATCGGTGTCGCATGAGCGGGCTAGTCGTTTCGCCATTCGATAGGCAGCGCTACGTCGGCTCCGTATGCACCGTTCGGCCGGCGACAGTCGAGGTCAACTTGCCGTTCGCATCACATCCCGGGAGCGGTCACGTGGCCGGCTACTCGCTCCAACGTGGTCAGGTCGGAGAGTTCGTCCTCATTGAGGGAGAAGAGCACGCAGTGCTTGGCCGCCTTATCGAGACCAGGCTGCCCGAGCGTGACCGATTGACGGTCGAACCGACGCACGAGCGAGACGAGCGGCCGATTCCCGTCGGCGTGGTCCAACTCCTTACGGCTGTCGACCTTGAGACCGGCACTCCGTTGCGGGGCATCCCCATCTCGCCGCGCATCGGCCAGCACGTCTTCTCGGCCCATCCATTGGTCATGAAGCAGGTCGTCGAGGCGGGCATTACGCCGGAAGCTCAGCGCATCAACCTTGCCAGGTTCCCGCATGCCCGAGACACCCTGGTGTCGCTATCGCCAAGTCAACTTTTGGGCCGGCACTGCGCAGTGCTTGGCGCCACCGGCGGTGGCAAGAGCTGGACGCTGGCTCTTCTCGTCGAGGAAATTGTTCGGCTTGGCGGCAAGGCGATCCTATTCGATGCGACTGGCGAGTTTCAAACTCAGGTCCACCCAGGGATCACGCACGTTCATCTCGGTGGCCGCAAGGTCGACCAGAACGACTCGCGTCGTTTCCTGAGCTTCCCGTACTGGGAATTGACGGAGTCCGACCTGTTCGTCTTGTTGCGCCCGAGCCCTGGCGTGCAGGCGCCTAAGCTGAAGGAAGCACTGCGGAGCCTGAAGATCGCGCAGCTGGTTCAGGGCATGGCGACGAACGGCCTGATTCGCAAGTCGGGAACGCCGCGACTCCCGTTCGAGGCGGCTTGTGTGCAGCATGGGCTCGCGCTGAGGCGCACGGGCACTTACTTCGACATCGGGCAGCTCTCAAATCAGATTTGGGAGGAGTGCGTCTACCCCTCCGGCTTTCAAGCTCAGGCGGCAAACTGGGGTGGACCGAATCCAAACGAACAGTCCGCCTGCGCGACGCTCATGTCGCGGATCGAGAGCGAGCTTGCGTCGCCCAACCTGGAGTGCCTGTTCGCACCGGCGGGCCTGGAGTCACTACCAGGCGTCATCGAGGCCTTCCTGGCGGACCCGGCGCAGCGAGTGCTGCGTATCAGCCTGGAGTTCCTCTCCTTCGAGCACAACGCTCGAGAAGTGGTCGCCAATGCGGTCGGACGTTATCTTCTGGGCTTGGCGCGCCAGGGCCGTTTCATGGCCAATCCAGTCGTGGCGATCCTTGATGAAGCGCACCAGTTTCTGGACAAATCAGTCGGTGACGAGTTCTCCAAGACAGACTTGGACGCGTTCGGGCTGATTGCCAAGGAAGGCCGAAAGTATTCGCTCACCTGCGTGCTGGCCACCCAGCGGCCACGGGACATCCCTGAGGATGTGTTGAGTCAGATGGGCATGTTCATTGTCCACAGGCTCATCAACGAACGGGATCGGAACATCGTGGAGAAGGCCTGTGGCGACCTAGATGCGTCTGCCGCAGCATTCCTGCCGACTCTTGGCCAAGGTGAGGCCATGGTAGTCGGTGTCAGCTCGCCGATGCCGCTGCCTGTCGCCATCAATCGACCCGCGCGGCCGCCTTCCTCAAGGTCTGCAGATTACGAAAACCTGTGGGGATAGCACATGGCCGAATCTACCTACACGAAGCGCTTCGCCGTACTGGGACACCAGCGAGTGAGTCGGTACTGTTTTGCATGCTCAAGATAAAGATGTACCCGGCTAAGAACGGGGATGCCCTTCTTGTTAGCGCGTTCGGTACTCACATCCTTGTAGATGCTGGCTACGGAAGCACCTTTGACGAGCACATTGCTCCCGACCTGAAGCATCTCTCAGGCGAAGGGTATCGGTTGGACTTGCTTATCTGCACTCACATCGACCGGGACCATATTGCTGGAGTTATCGAGTTCATCTCCGCGAACGGGCCAAGCAGCGCGCGGAGCGTGATTGATGTCAGCCAGGTTTGGCACAACAGCCTTCGCTCGCTCTCGTGGCCTGCTGGAAAGCCCGATAGCACGTATGACCGTCAAGTACTGGAGGCGATCAGGAAGCGAGGGTTTCCGCTGCCACGATCTGCTGGGGCAAGTGCAAACACGATCGGGGCGAAACAGGGAAGCTCTTTGGCACGGCTCCTAAGAGACCACAACTACCGATGGAACGACGTCGATGGCACGACGCCGGTTAAGAGCGATCGACCACCCGAAGCGTTGGCGAATGGCGTTCTCGTCCACCTGCTCGGTCCAACGAAGACTCGACTGGAAGAGCTTCGCGCCTGGTGGCTCAGGGAGATGCGCAGACTTTCCTACAAGGGGACCGCGGCGATCGACACCATCATTGAGGACGCATACGAGATGGTTTGCGCTTCCGCGCGACAGCACGTCGTGCCAACGGCGAAAACGATCTCCTCGGCGAGCAAAAAAAGACTTCGTGACGTGTATGTGGCAGACGACTCTCTAACCAATGGCAGCTCGATTGCCGCGATCGTTGAAGGCGGAGCCAAACGCTTGCTGCTGTTAGGTGACGCGTGGGCTGAAGACATCGCCGCGGAGTTGCGGAGAACCCACGGCGGCGACAGTTTGAAGCTATTCGATGCCATCAAGGTGTCACACCATGGCAGCTTGCGCAACACCAGCGTAGACCTCCTATCGCTCATCGACGCACCGCTTTTCTTGATCTCGACCAATGGGTCAGGACACGACCACCCGAACTTTGAGGTTCTGGCAGAGATAGTCGATAGGCCGGCTGCGTTTGAACGAACTATCTACTTCAACTACGAGACACCAGCTTCCACTCGCCTGAAAGCGCACTTATCGAGGTCAGGGGCGAGGTTCAACGTGCGCATCACGCAGAATGATTGGATTCAGGTTTAGGGAGAGAAGAATGACAGAAGAGGAAGTGAAGCTCGCGACGTGCCAAGTACTAGGCCTCGGTGAAGTCGGCACCGGCTGGCTCGTATCGGCGAACCACGTCCTGACGGCCTATCACTGTCTTGGCGACGAGGCCGCCGAAGGAGCGGTCATCGAGGTGAGCTTCGGTGTCGGGCCATCAGCGTCGAAAATTTCGGCGATCGTTGACGCCTTTGAGGAACGGTTGGATGTTTGCCTGCTGCGCCTTGCCGATGCCTCAGAGCTAACGCCCATTCCCGTGCACGCCGAAGTCGTACGCCCAGGCGAACGATGGCAGGCGTTCGGATTTCCGGTCACCAAGCTGCTGATCGGCGGGGTGTTCTCGGGAACGGTTCAGCAATCGTTGACCGAGTTGGCCAACGGCGTGGACCTAGACCTTTCAGTCAGCCCTGAAACGGCTCTATCCGACTACCGAGGATTGTCCGGCGCCGCCCTCATCACCGCATATGGCTGCCAGGGGATGCTGCGCGTCAGCGTCGACAACTCACTCGGCGCAGTCAGCATGGAGTCCATGAGCGGCTTTCTAGCCGAAAACAACCTGCTCCCCGAAGAGGAGGCGGTTGAGGACGGCGCGTCGCCCTTCGCATCGCGCCCGGCGTTTGACGAGGTTTTCGAATCCACCTTAGTCCAGGCCTCAGGTGGTTATCTTTTCCTGGATGGTGCGCACGGGATCGGCAAGTCCACCTATTGCCGCGGCTTCAGTCCGAATTCTGAAGCCGTCGAGACACTTGGGGTCTATGGCTTCACCGAGCGAAGCCACGGCTTCACCCCGTCACTTCAGGCGCAGCCGGAAGTATTCGTCGACTGGCTGACAACCCTCGTATCAACTCGAGCAACGGGCAAACCGGCTCGATTGAGGGAACGCACCTATGCGCAACTGATTCAGGCGACTCACCAGGCTCTGGGCGACTTGGCGAGTCGCTGCGCAGCCAGGGGGCGGGTCGGCTTATTGTTCATCGACGGTGTTAACGAGGTGGCTGCACTTGGATGCGACACCCTCGAGCGATTTGTTGGCCTTCTTCCCACAACCATCCCAAAAGGACTGAAGGTCGTGGTGGTAGGCGCGGGTCTGGACGCGATAGCGAATCGCCTTGGACTGCTACTTCAAGGGGCCAAGAGGATGACGCTTCCGGCGCTGGAAGAGGATATCCAGTACCGGCTGTGCGCGCGCTCGCTTGATGAAGACAAAGCTACGCCTAGCCTGGTCTCTGCCCTGTGCGAACGCGCGAGGGGTCATCCGCTGTACCTTCGGTATCTCGTCGATCTCGTGAATGGCGGAGCCGACGTGAACGACCTGGAGGCGTTGCCGCCCTTCAGCGGGTCGATTGAGGACTACTACGAGAGGATCTGGTCCAGGCTGCTTGTTGATGCCGACGCAATCAACCTGCTGGGCATCATCGCTCGACTTCGATGGGGGATCCCGACGAGCGACTTGATGGGGATGCTCACCGCGTCAGAGTCGGCAGCCTTCGTCCCCACGATCACCCGCATCCGTCACTTACTGTCGGGGCCGAGCACGACGGAGGTCTATCACTCGTCGTTCTCAGATTTCGTCGTCCACAAGACTTCAACCCAGAGCGATTGGATCCAAGGTCGACTGTCAGACTACTGCGTGCAGCCAGGCAGCGGAGAGTACGGAGAACTCAATCGGGTCTTCCATGGACTGCTCAGCCGCACGGAGAAGAAGCTGACGGCACTCGCGGAGTGTCAGCAGCGCTGGGTCGACCGATGCGTTCTTCTCGGCGCTGAGCCGGATGTGCTCCTTGGAGACATAGAGGACTCGCTGAATGCCGCCATTCAGGTAGGGACAGCTACGGAGATCGTCCGTCTGCTGCTGCTGTCGCAAAGGCTCAAGTTTCGCTACGACACTCTGTTCGCGCAGTCTGCCAGCTTGGCTGCGGAGGCCCTCATTGCGCTGGGTAAGACTGAGCAGGCACTCCGTCATATCCTCAGACATGGCCAGCTCATAGTCGATCCTGGAGAAGCGTTTTCAATCGTTAGACGACTCATTGAAGCGGGGCATCCCGAGGAAGGTGTCAGGGTGCTGCGCAAAGTGGATACGCTGCTGCACTCGACCCTCACGCGGGACAGAGTCAAGCTGAATGAGTACTTCGACGCTGCGTCGATTCGGCTCCAAGGCTACGCATTGGCTGACCACGCGGGCGCTGAGACCTCAAGAGACGATTTTCTTGAGCACCTTGTGAGTCTAGTCAGTGACCCAAGGAACAACATTTCTCGGGAGAATGGACAGCGTCTCCTGACCGATTTGATCGGCAACATGTTTGGTACGGCAGTCTGTGTAGCCCATGCTTACAAGCCCTTGGCACTGATCCCGATACCACCCGGGACGCCCGACAAGTACCAAGCCCTCTCCCTCCTATCCATTCTTAGGCACGCGCACATTCACGCGCGCCACTACGACGCCCGACTTCCCAAGGACAAGCTGGGCATGTTGCTTGAAGACATCAGCGGCAAGGTCGATGACACCCTGACGCCCGAGGAGAAGGAATTTGGAGTTGTTGACCTTCTGATCGAGGCTTGCGCCAGCCCCACATTGGTGGAGCGCTACGCCAAAGGTCTGGAGTGGGAAGCAGGTGCGCTACCTCTTTACACGGAGAACAAGTCGCTTGCTGACAGCCGGGCCTTCATAGAGGGCTACTCGCACCTGAGAGCCGCCTATTTCCTGAATCGAAATCAGGTCCTTCCCTCGCCCGCCTCCTTAGAGCCCCACGAGTGGGAGGAGCGCCTCGATACCTTGGCCAGAAGCGTCATATGGCTGGATGCAAAAGCCCGCCGTGCCTATGCCTCAAACGACCAACAAGGACTCGCCGCCGCCAAGGCTTACCTGACCGAAGAGGTACTGCCGTGCTTCAAGCTTCAGCTTGCATCGCGCGTTCAGTGGCCAGTTGCCTACTTCGTCCCTGAGAACATCGTACCGATCCTTTACGGATGCCTGACCGACGTCTGCCTGGATTGTCTGCCAGGCGAGATCGGCGACCTCGTCGGCGTCATCGAGCAGGCGTTCGAGGACCAACTAGGTTTGTACAACGAAGGGTTCCGTCGCTCTCTGCAAACGGTGATGATGATGCTCGTCAATGCGGGCGTCTCAAGCGACTTAGAGGACCGCGTCTTCGAGCTGCTGCTCCGCTGGAGGAACTACGTCAGGGACAACGTGCAGAACCGGCATGAGCTTGTGCCCGAGCTGCTATCCATGGTGCCGCTGCTCGCCCGAATGGGCTCCTCGGATGAAGCACTGCGCACCTACGAGTCCGTCCTCGCCGTTTCGATGGGCCCGAGCTGGTACAAGGAAGATCAGTTCTCGGTGATGTCTCGCGTGCTCGAGGCTCTCCCGTTCGACGCCGAAGTCGCTTCAACTTCTCTCGCACAGATTGCCGCGCTCTTGGAGCGTGCCAGCGGTGAAATGACCTTCCAGCGGTACGTCCGCGCCGACAAAGGCACTTTCATTGGGGAGCTGAGCCGGCGCGGGCTGTATTCGCAGGCGGTTCGCTACTTTCAGCACCAAGCATCCGGAACGCTCGATGAGATGCGGGCCCAAGCTTCAGACGGCGATCTTGACCGCGTTGCCCCCCTCGTCGGGATGCGTTATCCAGGCGGCCAGCTGGAAGAGCAGACCTCGCTGAACGAGCTTCTTAAGCACACAGGTAGCAAAGCCGACTGGCGAGTGCGATGGGCGCTACTTGAGGTTTATCAGCATGGCGACGAACGTCACCTCAGAGATTGGGGGCCAGCGTATGCAGCGCTCATCCAAGAGGTGTCAGGGCATCCAACCGACCTGGCATGGACGATTCAGCGAATCGACCGTATCGCACAAGCCATGAACCCGGAGCGAGCCTGGATGCTGCTCCGGCACCTTTCGGATGCGCTACCGGACTCGTTGCTTGGTCACTTCTCTACACTGCTTGACCAATGCCGGGACTTCTTCAGTCCGAGGGCGCTTGAAGATCTGGGGCGACGCTTCGGGACGAGCGACAAGTTAAGCACAACAGGTTCAGCACAGTCTGAGGCCTCGAAAGATCCGGACGCTACCAAGGATGCTGCCAAGAAGGAGAGAGAGGAGGAAAGCGCTGAGGACCAGCATGTCTTGCCCGGTACCATTGGAACGCACGCATCCGTGCGCAAGGCCGAAGAGGCCCTAGAATCGGCTCGCAGGCATGTTAAGCGAAAGAACATCTCCGCCGCCATCGAGCAGGCAGTCTTGGCCCTGCGAGCGGTGCAGGACGGCGGCTGGTCGATCTGGTCGCACGGGCATCCGGCCAGGATGGCCGACCTTGTCATCTCCGAGAACGTGGCCTCGGCTGACGAACTGGCCCGACTTTATGGACCGCTTGCACTTCGCGAGCAACACAGTCAGAGCTGGAGCGTTGCCTACCAGCTCATCGGTCTGATCGGGCCGAAGCTTGATTCCAACCAGCGGGCGCAGTTGCTTTTTGTGGCGACCGACCATGTTCGTGAGCTGATCGGGGACGCACCGCTGGAGAATTTTGAGTACATCGGCTCCATGGAGTCGGCCGAGGCATCCGACGCCCTTTTAGACCTATTGCTGTGGGCGCTCGACCACCCCAGTTGGGAGCGTCGGGACTCAGCGGCGGCGATGGTGCTCTGGCTTCTTCGAAGCGACGACAAATGGATGCCGAGGTTGGCACCCCTCGCCTTCTCGATGGAGATGGGGAGTCGCGCGGATATCGCTGCGGCCTCGCTGGACATTCTTTCGCGTGAGAGCCCTCAAGCTCTGTGGGAACACATCGTTCCCTTCATCGGCGTCGAGCGGTTGTCGCAAACCTGCTCCCATTCAGGCCGCTACGCAACGCTTCTTCGCATTGCGGATCGCGCGGCATCGAAAGGTGTTGCTTCGGCAACCGAAGCTGCCAGCTTACTGCGTGCGAAGCGCGTCGTGCCCCCGACCCAAGGCAGCGCCACCGAAGAGCCTCTGCAACCAAACCAAGTGCCCTCGACGCTTAACGGTGCACTCCGCGAGCTACACGCGGCCGGGCTCTTGGACGAGGGCGTTTTCTCGCGTGCCGCTTCGATCCTCAGGAACCTGTGTGGCACACACTCATTTGCTGATGCTCAACAACTCGAAACGCTTGCGGCAGAGAGATACCGAGAACCAGACGTTGTTCCCGACCGATGGGCCGCGAGGGTTCGGTATGCGCTGAATGTCGCGCTCTTCGCGCCCGCGACCATCGAGCAGATTGGGAAGATTGAAGCCGCACTTCGAATCTACAACCCAGAGTCCCTGATCGAGCCTCCCGATGGGAGGCCGCTCATCTCAAGCTTGATTGCCGCGATTGAATCCGGCAAGGAACCGAGCTATGTGCCATCAAGCGGGGACCTCGTATTCTTGGATCTGCAGTGTTACCTAGAACGTCAATTTCAGCCCATCAAGGTGGATCTCACATCTCATCTCCTACCGCCTGGACAGTTGACACCCCAACAGGGTCCGCTTGGAGCATTCAAACCAACGGAGCTTCCTAGACCCGGGCCAGGCGAACAGCTCACGGTCTGCAGCCGCGTCAAAACCGGCCTCGCCCACTTTGGCGCCCTCACACCAGCGATAGCGAGCCCGCGTTTCATTCAATTTCTGCAGACGTCAGCCTCATCAATGGTCAGGCACCACTGGAGAGACGGCCGCACGGTCAGATCGTGGGCCAGCAGTCGGCTTCACGAGGTATCCATGCTCGCCATCCGTCGCGATGCACTCGTGCTCCCTCCTGGCTGGCGAATGCAATGGGTCCTACGGGTCAATGGAAGGGTGCGAGCCGTCCTTCATAAGGACAAATGACGATGCTTCCAAAGCTTACGACTATGCACACGCCCACGACAAGAATCGAGTTCGAAGAGCGTATAAACCTCGTGCACGAGCATCTCGAGTCCGGAAAGATGCATCCCCAAGGCATGGAGGGGTGGATAAACGTCCGCCTTTTGCCCAACGGCCGAATCGACATGCTCAGCGTTGACGAGATGATCCGTCTGAATGCCAACATGTCCTATCAGATGGCTGCCACCGATATGGGGGAAAGGCTCAGGAGGACGGCTGAGCTTGGGGAGGGTGCGGAAGACGCTGACGCTGAGGATGACGACGTTGAGTTTTAGGCAGTAGCGTCACACAAACTCGACACCGAAGGTCAACGTCTCATCAAAGCGGTCGAAGGTGCTCTTCCGGTGAAGCGTCCGCACGCGCCAGAAGTACAACGACCGCACCTGAGAGGCCGGTGCGCCCGATGGCGTCCGGTAGGCGGTGCCTCTGGAGACCAGAGCCGTGCCACAATTTCCATCGAATTGCATTGGACGAACAGGTCCCCATCCCGCATTCCAGTAGCAAAGGTCTGCGACGACGTCGCTACCTGACTTGATCTCAAGGTGCCCGTCGCGAGGAGTGACCCCAAGATGCCTGTGACCGGGCATCGTAGGCAGGAAGAGCCGCCCAGGGTACATATCACGTTGAAGGTAGCCAAGACGGTCCAAGCCCAGCGGCTTCGCCAATGGCCAAGCCCTGCTCTTTTCATCCACCAAGGCAGCCAGATTCGGGCAAACCACGAGAGTCGTTGTGCTCAAAGGCTCAGGGCCTTCGCTCGAGAGCATCCTCCCGGTCCGCCATTCGTCCTTCAAATGGTCGGCTAGGGCGGCGTCAGCGACGCTGTCACTGACCTACCCCCCACCAACCGTACCAATCTGAAGGTTGTGAAGTCCGTCAACTCGATGTCCCCAGTGCCCCATCCAGCCAACAATCGTGACTTCGCTTGTGACGAGGCCCGACGACCGCTTAGTGCAAGGTAGCGGGAATATACCCTCCGTCAACGACCGGCTCCAATCG